>NZ_AENZ01000021.1:0-160386 GCF_000183485.2 Alistipes sp. HGB5
GTCCGTCCGCAAAAGTTCCGGCCCAGATACACCCCGTATCGTCGGCCTGCAGGCAATAGACATGATCGGAAATCATGCCGTTGTCGCGTGTATACTGCCTCCAGGTTCCGTCTGCCGTACGGATATGCAGAATGCCCTGACCGTTGGAAGCGATCCAGACATCGCCTGCTTTGTCGCAACAGATGTCGAACACATAAGTCTGATCGAATGGCGTAGCGTATCCGAGCCATTCAGCAGCGGTGTGGAAACGCCCGTCTGTCGATTCGACGTAAATACCTAACCGGGAGCCTATCCACAGATTGCCGTGCGTATCCTCACACAGAGCAATCACGCAGTCGTCCAGAAAGTTCGGCTGGTTGAAATGATTGATCTGCCGAACCTTGTGCTGCGTTTCGTTATACACCCAAATACCGGCGTTTTGCGTTCCGAAATACAGTTCCCCGGTAGTCGAGCGGCGGATGATCGTATTGACGGTCGAAGTGTAAGGAAGCGACTTCAAATCGGGATGCTCGTGGTAATCGACGATTTTACCGCTTCGAATGTTGTATTTTATAAGGCCGAAATCAAGCAGCCCGAACCAGAAGTCGCCGTTTCCGGCGTAATACATACTTCGAACAGAACTCGTGTTGTAACGGGTTCTGATCGGTTCCAGCCGATCGGACTCGAATTTGGTTCCGCTGGTCTGGACCTTGCAGACGCCGCCACCCAACAAACCGATCCACATCAGTCCGTCACGGGTTCGAAGGATCGAATTCACCTCGTTATAGGGCAGGTCTCCCACGTTGTCGCCGGGAAAGAAATTCTGGAACGAATCGGGATTGTCGATGTCGTGGAGGATGCTCAACCCGCTGCGACCACCGATCCAGATGGTATTCTGCTCGGGATTTTCCTCAATATCGTAAATAATATCGTCGAGCAGCGAGTGCGTTCTGCCCGGCACGTGTTTATAATGCACGTAACGGGTCGGTCCCGGGGCCAGAGGATTAACCAGCCGCACCACTCCGGCGCCCCACGTACCCACCCAGATATTACCCGCGACATCACGTGCCAAAACATGTGCTTTACGCAGCACGGCATCGTCGCAAGCATAGGCGCGATCCTCACGGATATCATAACGCAACAAACCCTGATCGAAAGCGGCGATCCACAGGTTCAGTTTGTCATCCTTGATGATGGAGGTGACCGCCTTGACGGGACGACCCGCCGAATTGGAGATCGGGACGGGATGAAAATTACGGTCGAGCGCATTTTTGCGGAAAAGGCCCTTGTCGCCGCCGATCCAGATGCCGTTGCCCGTATCGCACAGAATGACTGCGATGTTGCAATCCGCCAACTCTGGATATTCGTCGGCCACGATGTTTCCCGAAACCTTGTCGAGCCGAAAAAGGCCGTGCTCGGTTCCGATCCACAGGTTCTTGTCGTGGTCCTCGGCAACGACATTGACGAACGTGTTGAACAACCCGTTCGAAACATCACGCATACCGTAGGTGATGGCTCCGTATCCATCGTAGCGGGCCAATCCGTTATAAGTTGGAATCCAGATATATCCATCGGAATCCTGATAAAGTTTGCGCACTTCGTTCGACGGCAAAATGTCGGAAGGTAACGGGGTGAAACGCACCTGAGGAAAAGACTCGGCAGCAACGATCTGTATCTCGGAAAGGACAAATCCGATGCAGACTATGAAAAAACGGGATATAAGAAAGCGACGATGCATAACGGGTATTTTCGGAAACTAAAGTATACATTTTTTTCGGGAAACACAACTGCATCCCGCCGAATTGTACGATCATTTGGCCGAAAGAGAACGGCGCAATACGGCTCAAAACGTCCGGACAACTGCAATTTCGCCTTTATTTCAATAAGGTATCCGTATACGGGAAAGAATCTTTCCGGAAAATATTCAACCCCGCGGCCGATAAAAATTCATTCTTTTGTAACTGCTTTCCCAAGTCCCCTAAAGAACGAACCGACCCTGATAACGATATGACAACAAAAACAGATCTTGTACGTCGAATAGTATCTTTGGCGTTTATGTTGCCGATACTCTGTGCCTGCGGCCGAAAATGGACGGTCGAGCCGCATGACACCTACTGTCTGATTCGGCAAGACGGAGGACAGACTCTGGGCTATTTCCCCGGATCCGGCGTCCGTATCTTATATTCCGACGGATACGCTTTCAAAGACCTGAACCGAAACGGGATTCTCGACTGCTACGAAGATTGGCGGTACACCCCGGAAGAACGGGCGGAAGACCTTGCAAAGCGACTCTCCGTCGAAGAGATTGCCGGATTGATGTTATACAGTTCCCATCAGGCCGTCCCGACGGATTCGGTAGGTTACTGGTCCTCGACCTACAACGGGACCTCGCTCCGGGAAAGCGGACTTCCCCACTCGGCTGTTTCGGACAAACAGCGGAAGTTCCTCCGGGACGACAATCTCCGGGCCGTGCTCGTCGTCCGGGTTGAAAGTCCCCGCATTGCAGCCGAATGGAACAACAACATGCAGGCCTTCGTCGAAGGCCTCGGACAAGGCATTCCGGTCAATATCAGTTCCGATCCCCGGAATGAAACCCGAGCCTGGGCCGAATACAACGCAGGGTCAGGAGGAAAGATTTCGTTGTGGCCCAGTCCGCTCGGGCTGGCCGCTACGTTCGACCCCGAACTGGTCGAAAAGTTCGGACGGATCGCATCCGCCGAATACCGCGCCTTGGGTATCGCCACAGCGCTGTCGCCGCAGATCGATCTGGCGACCGAACCCCGGTGGAACCGGTTCTACGGTACCTTCGGCGAAGACCCCGATCTGGACACCGATATGGCGCGGGCCTATATCGACGGATTCCAGACCTCCGTCGGAGCTGCCGAGATTGCGGACGGCTGGGGGTATGAAAGCGTCAATGCCATGGTCAAACATTGGCCGGGCGGCGGCCCGGAAGAAGGCGGACGGGATGCCCATTTCAGCTTCGGGAAATACACTGTTTACCCCGGCGGAAATTTCGAGCAACACATCCGGCCCTTTGTGGAAGGAGCTTTCCGCCTCAACGGCAAGACACGAAAGGCCGCAGCCGTCATGCCCTATTATACGGTTTCCCACGGGGTGGACCCCTCGGGAAAAAAGGTCGGCAACGGTTTTAGCAAATATATCGTCACCGATCTGCTGCGGAACAGATACGGATACAACGGCGTCGTCTGCACGGATTGGGGCATCACGCACGACTATTCCAGCATCGAGGAGGCTGACGGCAAATGCTGGGGAGTGGAGGCATTGAGCATCCCGCAGCGGCATTACGAAGCGCTCAAAGCCGGAGTAGACCAGTTCGGCGGCAACAACGACAAAGGTCCCGTGCTGGAAGCCTACCAAATGTGGACCGCCGAATTCGGCGAAAAATCTGCCCGGGAGCGGTTCGAACGTTCCGCCATAAGGTTGCTGCTCAATATTTTTCGGACCGGTCTGTTCGAAAATCCCTATGTAGACCCGGACCGGACGGAAGCGACGGTCGGGAATCCGGAATTTATGCAAGCCGGTTACGAAGCGCAGCTCCGGTCGGTCGTCCTGCTGAAAAACCGAGCGGAAACCCTGCCCGCATCGACCCGCCGGAGCGTATATCTGCCCGAATGCGGACAATCCCGCCTACCTGTAGACACCTCTTTGGTCAAACAATATTACGAATTGGCAGAAAGCCCCGAAAATGCCGACTTCGCGATCGTTTTTATCGACGAACCCGACGGAGGCTGCGGATACGATGCGGCCGATCGGGAAAAGGGCGGCAACGGTTATGTCCCGATCAGCCTGCAATACGGCGACTACACGGCCCGCCACGCACGCCCCGAGAGTATTGCCGGCGGGGACCCGAAAGAACCGTCCATCGACCGGAGTTACCGCGGGAAAACCGTCCGGAGTTCCAACCGGGAAGAGTTGAAACGGGTACTCGGAACGAAACGGCAGATGGGAGACAAGCCCGTCGTGGCTGTCGTTTCCACGACCAGACCGTTCGTTCCGGCCGAATTCGAACCTTCGGCCGATGCCATACTGCTTGCTTTCGGGGTACAGCGTCAGGCCGTGCTGGATATTATCTCCGGCCGGCGGGAACCGTCGGCACTTCTGCCGATGCAATTGCCCGCAGACATGAAAACCGTGGAACAGCAGCATGAAGACGTTCCGAGAGATATGGTTTGTTATACGGACTCGGAAGGAAATACATATGATTTCGCTTTCGGGCTCGACTGGAAAGGTGTCATCCGGGATGCAAGAGTCGAAAAATACAAATAGTCAAGAAATCGCATGAAGAAGCTGTTTTCAATTATTGCACTTTGCCTCGTCGGTACCGCGACGAACGCCCAGGCCCCTTATGCCCAGTTTCAGGGCGGCATGATCGGCTGCATAGAGCCGCAGGGCTGGATCGAGGAATTCCTCCACCGCCAACAAACGGGACTTACGGGACATCCCGAGGCGATGTCCTATCCGTACGACTCCTGCCTTTGGGCGGGTGAGATCGGACGTAACACCGAAACCTACGGAAGCGACTGGTGGCGCTACGAGCAGACAGCCTATTACACCGACGGTCTGCTCCGCCTGGGTTACCTGCTCGGTGATCGGGAGATGATCGCCAAAGCCGAGGAGGGGATTCGCTACACGCTGGCCAACGCATCGTCCACAGGTGTTTTGGGCAACAAAGCGATTGAGTCGATGTGGCCCATGTGTGTCTACTTCCGGGTGCTGCAAGCCTATTACGAGCGCACGGGCGATCCGGCGATCCCCGCAGCCTTGGAAAGGCACTACATGAACTTTACGCAGGAGCAGGTCGAGAAATGGCGCAACATCGTCAGCATCGAGGGAATGTTGTGGACTTACGGCAAAACCGGCAATGCGAAGTTGCTGGATATTTGCGAGAGAGCCTACAATGGCGGAAAATTCGGGGACCTGACGCCCGCAGTCGCGGCCGGCGACGAACGGTTCGTCATGCATGGCGTCACCTGCATGGAAGAACTGAAACTCCCGATGCTGCTCTATGCCTATACGGGCAAACGATATTACCTGGACCTTGCACTCAACGCCGAACGCAAGCTCACCCGCGACCACATGCTCCCCGACGGCGTTCCGGCCAGTGCGGAAGCGCTCGTCGGAAACGGGAACGTCATCAACAGTCACGAAACCTGCGACATTTCCGACTACACCTGGACGCTGGAGCAATTTCTCCTGACCACGGGCGAAGTCCGGTGGGCTGACAAAATAGAAAAAGCGGTCTTCAATGCCGGACTAGGAGCCGTTACCAAGGATTTCCGATCGTTGCAGTATTTCTCGTCCGTCAATCAGGTAATCGCAACGGGGCGTTCAAATCACAACGAATTCTTCCACGGTTCGACCTGGATGGCTTTCCGGCCGACGCATGAAACGGAGTGCTGCGCCGGAAACGTTCACCGTTTCATGCCCAATTACGTCGCACATATGTGGCTACGCGGGAAAGACGGCTCTATTGCCGCTGCGCTCTACGGACCTTCGGCTGCAACGTTCGACCTGCCGAACGGCCGACAGTGCCACATCGCACAGCGGACCTCCTATCCGTTCGACGGGGAGATCGAGTTCTCCTTCGGCCTGAAAGAGAGGACGGATATCCCGTTTCTGCTGCGCATTCCCGCATGGTGCAGGGATGCCAAAATATATGTCAACGGCAAACTGTGGCGAGACGCATGTCCCGCCGGCACGTTCGTGACCCTCCGGCGCAAATTCAGGAACGGCGACCGGATTCGGTTGTGTCTCAGCATGCAACCCGTCATGAACACCGTTCCCGGACAGGGAATCTACGTGCAGCGCGGACCTCTGCTCTTCTCCTATCCTGTTCCCCAGCGGAAAACAGCCGACCGGACGGTCTATGCGAATATGAACGGCAAAGTTCCCGGCAACCCCGAATTCGAATGCTGGAGCATCGAGCCTGCCGGACCTTGGAACTATGCCCTTTGCTCCGATCCGGTCATACCCCTGAAGGTCATTCGGACAAAACCCGCAGCCGCAGGAAGCTATCCGTTCGATCCGGAACATACGCCCGTGAAAATCTCGGTTCCCGTCAAACCGATCGACTGGGAATTGGAAAAAGGACGCTACACGCCGCGCCTTCCGGCCGAAGGGATAGCCCGCGCCGTATCCGACCGTATCGAATATCTCGAACTGATTCCCTACGGATGCACGGAACTCCGGCTTACTGTTTTCCCGCAATGCAATTAAGAATTCAAACCGAACCCGAAATGAACATTTCCCCGCTCCGACTTCTCGTCAACCGGACGATCCGGACTCTTTGCCCTGCACTCCTGATGCTACCGGTAGCCTGTAGTGAAAGCGGACTCACGATCCGCGTCATCGATCCTTTGACCAATGTTCTTCCCGGAATCGTTTACCCTCCTGCCGGGGACGATACCGTTCGCGTGGCCCGCGGCGAGAACGCCGTTCTGCAATTCGTTATCTCCGCTGACGACTCCGTAGCGGCAATGACTCCTGTCCTTCGGAGTCTTAAAACAGAGCAGGGAACTTCGCTCGACAAAGCCGTTCTGGGCTGGGTCCGGAACGTACAGGCTTCCCACGCCTACGTGCCGGCGGCCCCCGATGCCCTGCAATCACCGTCCGGAGAATATCCCGATCCCATTCTGACCGACACCACCGTATCTATCGCCGTAGGCGGGACAGCTTTGCTCTGGTTGGACATTCCGATTCCGGCCGATGCCGAAGCGGGGCTTTACGAAGGATCGGTACGCATTTCCGGGCTAAAGAACGGAAAGCGGATCGTTGCCGACCGACAATTCACCATACAAGTTTATCCGGTCACGCTTCCCGAACAGTCGTTATTGGTTACCAACTGGTATTTCCCCGATAAATTCTCTTTCATGAACGACAACGAATCCGTGGAGGACGATTCACCGGCCTATTGGGAATGTATGCGGCGGCTCGTCGAAACCGCCTCGGCCTATGGTCAGAACGTCTGGTTGCTCTACGAAACGGGAACGCCGGTTCCGACAGCCGACGGCAAAGGGCTGACGTTCGATTTCTCACGGATGGACAAAACGATCGAATTCCTGCTCCGACACGCCGACGTACGGCTGATCGAGGCCAACCATTTCGCCAAGCGGTCCCGCAACGGGTGGACCGATCCTTTCTGGGCCAACGTACCGGTCCCCGACGGCAAGGGCTCCTATGTTTATCAACGTCTGCCCCATGACGACCCGCGCGTGCAACGATACATCGCAGCGTATTTTCCGGCTCTGCAGGAGCATTTGCGTTCCAGAATGATCGATGACGGAAGCGGCCGCAGTTGGCTCGACATCTACACACAACACATTGCCGACGAACCGCTCAACGAAAATAAGACCTCCTGGGAAGGATTGGCCCGCCAGGTAAAACAGGCTGCCCCCGACATCCGAATCATCGAAGCTTACCGTTCTTCGTCCTACGACCCGGCGCTGATCGACATCCTCGTGCCACAACTCGACGAATTCGTATGGGAAATCTATCGAACAATGCCAGCCGGACATAGTTGCTGGTTCTACACCTGCATGTATCCCCGGGGGAATTTCGCAAACCGTTACGTAACACTGCCGCTCATCAAGACACGCCTGCTGCATTGGATAAACTACAAATACGACTCTCCGGGATACCTTCACTGGGGCTTCAACGCATGGGGAGCGAACGGCGATCCTTTCGGAGACGTTTCCGCCCCCGCCAATGACTGGCCCGGCGGCGACTCGCATATCGTCTACCCCGGTTACCGTAAGCTCTACCCGTCGATTCGGCTGGCAGCCATGCGTGACGGCATCCGTGACTACGACCTGCTGAAAATGGTTGAGGCCCGGGATTCGATCCGTGCACAGGCTTTCGTCAATGCGATCATATTCGATTTCGACCGGTACGACACGTCAGTGTCCAGATTCCGGCAGATTCGCCGGGAAATATTGGATTTTTTGGAAGACATGCATTAATCGGAATATTCAAGCAGTCAATCTCTGATTCAGTTCAGCAGATAAAATAATCCCGTTTGTCAGTTTTCGGTCGGTATCCATATATGGCTTAAAAAAGGGGCGCGACAGGGGAGCGACACCGGCCTCGCAGGGCGAGCTGTACCTTTGTCGGACAAATGCCAATTTGTCCGACAAAGGTACAGCTCGCTGTTATCTGGCGATAACAAAAATCCGCGGCGGAAATTTTTTGTGAAAACTTTGAAAAACCTCCGCTACGGCTTTCGAGGACGGGTCTTTCCCGGTTGCAATATTACAACCGTCCGGGCACCAAAACAAGCTCTCGGTGCGGACTGGAGCGGTCGTGGCCGGACATCAAAACCGAGGTATTTCAGTCGGTGGTATCCTGCATCATGAAAGGTAGGTTTTCTTGTTCCGTTCATTATTCCGATATAAACTGCGTGAAGCAGAAAATGGTATTTTGAATGGTTTAAACCATAAAACCA
The DNA here is from genome assembly GCF_000183485.2 of Alistipes sp. HGB5. Classification (NCBI taxonomy): domain Bacteria; kingdom Pseudomonadati; phylum Bacteroidota; class Bacteroidia; order Bacteroidales; family Rikenellaceae; genus Alistipes; species Alistipes sp. HGB5. Next base: position 8,444 of record NZ_AENZ01000021.1, read on the forward strand.
GACACACACGCTTTACAAGCATAAAGCGAACGTTCAATCTTAAAAACATTGTACCATGGATTCATTAAAAGAAACCGACAACCTCGCAACAAAACCATCGAAGCGTCCCCGTATCGAAGTCGACGAAGAATTGATGCGTCAGATGATCGCCGGACAGGCCCCTTTGGATTCGAAAGTCATCCGCCGGATTCCCGAACCGGAAGCGGAAAATACGGACGCTCCCGAGGGAAAGACATCGGAAACGGTATCCGGAGCATCGGCTCCGACTGCTGAAAGGACAGACGTCAATACCCAAACGAGTGACGTAAAGGAGCTGGCCGGATTCCGTCGCAAAAAGATTCCGCTGCCGGATTTCGAACGCACGTTCTTTGCCCCGGCGGACTGCCGTAACCGTTCGGCGATCTATATCAGTGCGGCAACCAAGTACAAAGTATCGACAATCCTCCACTTATTGGGAATGAGAATACAAGGCTTACAGCTTTGGTCGACAATATGCTGCGCTTTGTAATCGGAATTTACAGCGACGAGTTGAATTATCTCCACGAGAAGAAGAACAACAGACGACTATTTTAAACAGACAATGCGATAAGCGATTACTTTGGGTTTCTGATATGGACGTAGCGAAGCGACTGGCGTCCGAACCGCAGAATGTCGCCTTTTCCGACGATAGCGACCAGCAAAATGCCGGGGATGGAAATACGCAAGGCTCGCCCTCGGGCGATTCGCATGGCCTTGCGTATTTCCATCTCCGGCGTTTAATTGCCTCTCGGCGGGAAACTTGTAATCGCCGTTGTCTTTCGGATTAGCCGTCGCTCTCTTCTTTCAGAGTCGGGAACTGGAATCTATCGCCTATTTTATCCTCTATTCGGCTTATCGCATTGCCTATCATTTGGTTTGTCACCTTGGCATAAATCTGAGTCGTGGTCGTATATTTATGCCCTAACATCTTACTGACTGTTTCCAGTGGAATACCGTTCATCAAGGAGACCGTCGTGGCGAAGGTATGCCTTGCCGTGTGGAATTTCAGATTCTTCGCAATCCCGCATTGTCGGGCGATATGTTTCAAACTGGCGTCCGAGGATTTCAAGGAAGCGACCGGGAAGACCTTTCCCGGATTCTCGGGAAAGAGCCGGTTGAATCGGTTGGCAGGAATACGATACTTTTCAAGAATAGCTTTCGCAACCGGAAGTAGTTTTACCGTAAACGGTACTTTCGTTTTCTGACGGATACTGCTAATCCACCATGCTCCGTTCGGAGTTTGTTTCAACTCCTCATAACTTAGTTTGGCCAGATCGGCATAGGACAGGCCCGTAAAACAACAGAACAGAAACATATCCCGTGTCCGATCCTGACGCTGCTGCTTGACTTTGCCGATAATTAGTTTATTGATTTCTTCTTCGGTGAGATATTCAATTTCCGGCTGGTCGGCAAAGTAGTAGTAATAGGCAAACGGATTCTTCTCCATTTGCCCGTCGTTAAACGCTTTCTTGACGATATGCTTCAGTGATTTGATCTCAACGCTGATCGTCGTGTCGGCAAGGCCCTTGACATGTTTCAGATAGGCGGCAAACTTCTCTGCAAAAGACTGATCCAGTTCCACAAGGGGTATATCCTTGACTTTATAGTCCTGACAGATGAAAAGACTCAAATCGCGTCGTAGCGTTTGATAACGGAATAAGGAATGGATAGTACGGTCCACATCTATACGGTTCTTGTACTCTTTGCAGAATTCATCGCATAACTCCAGTAACAGTTTATACCTTTTACTGAAACCCAGATAGGCGTTCTTCACCTTATCGGCGGAAACATATCCGTCATGGTCGCAGATAGACTGGTAATGCTTTCCGATCTGGATACGGATATTATCCAGATAGCGGTTGATACGGTCGGCTTCGAGGCTTTTGCCTTTGGCTCGACCGCCCTTCACCTCCCACAGATGGGGAGGAACGCTAAGTTTGGCGCTGAACTGGGCGATCGTACCGTTGACGGTAATACGGCCCATGACGGGAACAACCGGCTGAACTTTGTGTTTGTCCTTTTTGAGGTAGAACAGAACCTTGAATGTGCTGCGCATACTCCGATGAAATTTGGGGGTTAAAACTAATTTCCTCAGAGTTGTCTGTCAAGATGAAGCGCGATGCAAGAAATTGCAAACGAATATTTTATGCAAAATACAGCAAAACAGACGAGGTAACGATCTGGAAACCGTAACCTCGTCTGGAATTACCTTATTATGCTTGGAATCCCTCGAAGAAGAAACCCTGTGCAAAGATTAAATCGCTGAATATTTAATATTTACACCCATTTTCTCCTCTCGAAAAACGAATGGGTAGTACTCAGGTACGCTCCTCGGCGCATCATGCAGGGCTTCGACCTGACCGAAAGCGGCAGCATCTATTATTCGCAGGTCGGCTCCGACGGCGCGACGCTCAACATCTGCCGCGCCGCGGGTCCGGGGCTGAACGCGCAGACCGACTACATGATCCTCAAATACTTCGGCCACGGCACGCAGATCGTCGCCGAGGAGGCTTCCGACGGCAAGACCTACATCTGGCTCAACAGCAACGCCTCGGTGGACAAAAGCGGCGAATACGGCGACAACTGGTCCGTGTCGCGGGTCGAATTCGTTCCGGGCGCGACCTCCGACGCCGGCTATGCGGGAGAGACCTTTTTCCTCAACAAGGACGGACAGTACGACCAGCAGGTCTCGATCGACTTCGGGGCGCGCCGCCTGCTCATCGGTTCGCGCAGGTCGGGCGTGCGCTACTTCTGGATTTTCGACCTCGACGAAGCGTTGGCCCTGCCGCTCAAGAAGATGACGGCGACGGTGACGGTCGGTTCGGCGGGCAGCGAACCCGTGACCCGCGAGATCGAGGCCCGCGACCTGAACGACTGCCGCGTGCTGGGCGGTTTCTCGGTGCCTGCCGGTTCGGACAAGGAGAACGACGTCTACTCCTATTCGCATCAGGGACACGAAGTGGCGGGCAACTACGTCTACTTCTACGAAGGCAACGCCGTCGAGACGGGCGCCGATTCGTTCGAATCGAAAGCCTATGTCACGGTCTTCAACTACAGCGGCAAGATCGTCGTGCCGCGTACCGAAGTGGCGGCCGTCGCCGACAAGGCGGGACTTGCCGCCGCGGGACTTACGACCACGGGCTATGCCGAGGGCGAGAGCCTGAAGGTGCGTGACGGCAAACTCTATCTGGGCGTGGCGTGCCGCGACGGATCGTCGGGCAACCGCCGGGCCAATATTCTTGTCTACGACTGCGTGCAGGGCGAATGACGCTCTGCGCCGTAAAACGACGAAGCCGGGGTTCGATCCCCGGCTTCGCTGTTTTCTATGGGCGAGTGTGGTTTTTTCCGTGCGAACGGCGGTTCAGTTTGCGCCTGCGTATGCGGTTTATCCTGTCCGGGAGGGCTGCACCCGCCTTTTCCTCCTGACTCCCGACGGCTTATATCGGCAGGTGCTCTTCGAGCGTGCGGCGCAGGTGGTCGCTGTCGAGGTGGGTGTAGATTTCGGTGGTGAGGATGCTCTCGTGTCCCAGCATCTCCTGCACCTGACGTATGCTTGCGCCCCCTTCGAGCAGGTGCGTGGCGAACGAGTGGCGGAAAGTATGGGGGCTGATGTGCTTGTCGATGCCCGCGCGCTCGACGGCCCGCTTGAGGATCGTGAAGACCATCACGCGCGTGAGCTGTCCGCCGCGGTTGTTGAGAAACACCGTCTCCTCGCCCGAACGTGCGCTGCGCCGCTCTTCGAGATACCGCTGTATCTTGTCCCGCGCCGTGTTGCTGATCGGCACCAGCCGCTGTTTGTTGCCTTTGCCGATGACGCGGATGTATCCTTCGCCGAAAAAGAGGTCCGAAAGCCGCAGCGAGGTCAGCTCGGAGACGCGCAGGCCGCACGAGTAGAGCACTTCGAGCATGGCGCTGTCGCGCAGCCCTTTGGTCGAGCGCATGTCGACCGTGGCGATGATGCTGTCGATCTCGTCGGTGGTGAGGATGTCGGGCAGCGGGCGTCCGAATTTGGGCGTATCGACGAACTCGGCGGGCGAAGTCTCGATCTGATCGTTTACCAGCAGGAAGTTGAAGAAACTGCGGATGCCGCACAGGCAGCGGGCCTGCGAGGTCTTTTCGCGTCCGCGGTCGTAGAGCCATGCCATGTAGCGCTCGATCATCGTTCCCTCGACCTTGCGGGGAGCGACGTCGTACTGGCGGAGGATGAAGTGCGCGAACTGGCGCAGGTCGCGCATGTACGATTCCACGGTGTTTTGCGAGAGACGTTTTTCGAGTTTGATATAGGTCCGGTAACGACGTCCCGTCTCTTCCCACTTTTTCGTATTTTCTGCCATCCTTTGCCTGCTATATTCCGAGATTATCGCTAACTTTGTCCGGGCTAAGATATATAAATTTTACATAATATGAACTATATAGCGTTGAATATTGCCTTTTCGGAGGATGAGCAGGCCGAAATACTCACCGCCGAGCTGGCCGACTATCCCTTCGAGAGCTTCGAAACCGAAGACGGGACGCTCAAAGCCTACATTCCGCAGGAGCGGCTGGCCGACTGCAAAGCCGGGGTCGATGCCCTGCTCGCCCGCTACGGCGTGCAGGGACGCTATATCGCCATCGAGACCCAGAACTGGAACGCCGTATGGGAGAGCAATTTCCCGGCCGTCGATGTCGAAGGCCGCCTGCTGATCCGTGCGCCGTTCCACGATCCCGCCCCCGAAGGGGTCATGGAGGTGGTCGTCATGCCCAAGATGTCGTTCGGGACCGGACACCACGCCACTACGTGGCTCGTTTCGCGCGCCGTGCTCGATCTGGGCGTCGCGGGTCGCCGGGGACTCGACATGGGCAGCGGCACGGGCGTGCTGTCGATCGTCGCCGCCAAATGCGGCGCGGAGCACGTCGATGCGGTCGATATCGACGACTGGGCAGACGCCAACTGCCGCGAGAACATCGCCGCCAACGGTGTCGCGGATCGCATTACGCCGATGCTGGGCGACGTGCGCCGCATCGCCGGACGGCATTACGGTTTCATTCTGGCCAACATCAACCGCAACATCCTCTTGGCCGACATGCCGGTCTATGCCGCCGCGCTCGACGCCGGAGGCGATCTGGTGATGAGCGGATTTCTGGAACCCGACGTTCCGGCGATCACGGCCTGCGCCGAAAAACTGGGACTCAGGCCCGTTGCTACGGCGGTGAAGGAGGGCTGGGTGACGGTACACGTACGCAAGGAGTAGGTTGAAGACGTACAAGGGGCGCGGGGTAGTTCTCCATACGCTCAAATACGGCGATTCATCGATGGTCGTCTACCTCCTGACCGACGCCGGCGGCCGCCGCAGTTACATGGTGCAGGGCGTGCGCAGCCGCAATGGACGCGGTTCGAAGCTGGCGCTGTTCCAGCCGATGTTTCCCGTCGAATTCGAGGGGCTGGAATCGCCGCGGCAGCAGATGCACCGCTTCAAGGAGGTGCGGGGCGGATTCGTCTTGCAGAGTCTGCCTTTCGACGTGCGCAAATCGACCATGGCGCTCTTCATGGCAGAGGTTTTGTACCGCCTCGTCAGGGAGTACGACGAACCCAACGAAGCGCTTTTCGACTTCGTGTGGAACTGCGTCGGGGCGCTCGACTCGATGGACGAGGGCGTGGCCAATTTCCATTTGTGGTTTCTCGCCAACCTGAGCCGGTTTCTGGGGTTTTGTCCCGGCAACGAATACGCCTCCGGCGACTGGTTCGATATCCGTGAGGGGCTTTATACGAAAACCCGGCCCGCGCACGTTAGCTATATGAACAGGGAGTGCGCCTGCATGTTGCGCGATTTTCTGGAGTGCGACGTGCGCTGTCTCTCGGAGATCGGTCTCAACCGCGGCCAGCGGGTCGAGTTTCTCAACGCCGTGCTGGTCTATTTCGGGTACCACCTCGACGCCATCAGCGCCGTGCAGTCGGTCCGGATTCTGCGGGAGGTTTTTTAGGAAAAGTGCAACAGAAAATAGAAGGAAAGTTATGAAAAGGATGTTTATGATCGCCGTCGCCTTGTTCGCGGCGTTTTCGCTTTCGGCGCAGGAGCCGGGTCGGTTCCGGCTCGTGCGGCCCGATTCGACCCGTACCGGCAGTTTCAGGCTTCCCGATTCGCTTCGGGTCGAGATGTCCGTTCCCGACTCGCTGGCCCACATGTCGCCGTGGAAAACCGACTTCCGGACCGCTGCGCCGATGAAGGTCAAGCCGGCCGTCTCGATGACTTCGGTGGTGGTGATTCAGAAGGAGAACCTGCCTTCGCGCGTGACCGTGATCGACAACAACTCGCTGCGCCTTGGGTCGCACTTCAACCTTTCGAACGGTCAGGCGTGGAACTGGAGTCCGTTCCCCGATGCGTTCCTCGACGCACGGACGCTCTCCTTCCCGATGCCCCGATAAGTGGGGTATGCAGATGCGCTTCGGATGCCTATCCAGCGCGGTTTTGCAGTGATTTGGTCGGGGTATCTGTCCGAATACGGGCGTAACGCGGCTGCCGGTGTTGTCGTCGGACGCTGCGATCCGTCGTAGGGGCGCATGATGTGGATGCACAACGTTCGGACCTATGCCCGAACCGTCGGGCTTGGGGGTGAAGGACGGCGTGTCGTGAAGAACAGCCTAAAGATATTTCATACTTCGGCGGGGGATTGCCCCGCCGTTGTCGTTTGTTGCGGTCGCGGCGTTCTCTTCGGCGATGCGCTAGACAATTTCGATGCTCGCACCGACCTCGATACCCGCGATGCCCGCGCTGGTCTCGATGCCCGCGCTGGTCTCGATGCCCGCGCTGGTCTCGATGCCCGCACTGGTCTCGATGCCCGCACTGGTCTCGATGCGCGAAACGACCTCGATGTCCGCGCCGTCTCTGGCGCCACCGCCTCGCGCGCATTTTCGTGCAGGTTCACGACCGTCTGCCCCACAAGCGTCCGCTCCTCTTTTTTCGGGTGTTCGCCTGCCCCCCCCCTCCGGGCCGGTGCGTGAGGTATTTGCGTCGCAAACGGCCCTTCTTGTTCGTTTTCAGTCCGGTCGCTGCCGCGTTCGGATGCCTTTCGGACCCGGTTTTGTTCTTTTTAGGTATTTTCGCGTATTGATCGGTTGCGCCGAATTTGCGACTTTTGCAGACCCAAACGATTCTGTTTATGAGATTGATTTTACCAGTTTTGCTGTCGTTCGGGCTGTTTTGCGCCTCCTATGCCCAACAGCCCGATACGCTCTGCACGGCTACGGTCGGGGAGCTTTCCGCAGAGGTCGCGGCGCTCAAGGCCAAAACGTCCGCATGGGACAAGGTGCTGGCCGCCCTGCCTGCGATTTCGGGATACCTCCAGACCGGCTACGAATGGAGCGATAACTCGTCCTCCTTCTTTATCAAGCGCGTGCGCCTGAGCCTGTCGGGCAACATCGCTCCCAAACTCGACTACCGCGTTCAGATCGAATTCGCGTCGCCGAAGATCGTGGACGCATATTTGTGTTACCGGCCGTTCGACGAGCTGAATCTCCAGCTGGGCGAATACAAACTGCCCTTTTCGATCGAGAATACCGAATACGTGCCGCTCAGGTACGAGTTTATCGAGTACCCGTTGTCGTTGTGCAAGCTGATGGGCTTCAACGATCTCTGCGGACTTTCGGCCACGGGGCGCGACATGGGAGCGCAGCTTTTCGGCGGATTTTTCCGCCGCGACGGATACAGCATCCTGAATTACAACATCGGCGTCTTCAACGGCGAGGGGCTGAACGTCAGGGACAAGAACAAGAGCAAGGACATCGTGGCACGCCTGACGCTGAAACCCGCCGCCGGATTGCAGCTGGCCGGGTCGTACTATTGGGGCGAATACGGCGCGGATTACCTCAAGCGCGTCCGTTACGGGGCCGGAGCCTGCTACGACCGCGGTCCGGTCGTCGTGCGCGGCGAATATATCTGCGGCACGACGGGCGACCTCGACAGCGAAGGCTGGTACGCCGTGGCCGGGTGGCGCGTGACGAAGACGCTGCTGCCTGCCGTGCGCTACGATACCTTCCTCGAAAACACCGCCCGCAGTTCGAGCCGCCAGACCAACTACACGGCGGCCCTTACGTGGCAGCCGGTGAAGTACCTGCGCTGCCAGCTGAACTATACCTACGAAGATTACGCTGCCCGCGACGTCTCCGGCCGCAATGTGGTTGCGCTGATGCTTTCCGGCATATTCTAATACTGAAAAACCGAACGCCTTATGAAAAAATGGATGGAACAATTCCGGGTCGAGGACTGGGTGGTAGTCTGGGTGAGCATACCCCTGCTGGCGCTTGCGGCGATCGTGCCCGCCGGACTTCCCAAGGTTCCCGCGACGCTGCTCGGCGGCGCCGCATGGAGCAATATCGCCTACCTCTTCGCCGTCGTGCTGGCGGTGCTTTACGTCGGGTGTCTTCTGTTGCGCCGCCCGCTCAGGGGCCTGCTGCCGTCGCTCGCGGTGGTTTTCGCCGTCTCCCTGCTGGCGCAGATCGTGGCCAAGATTCCCGCCGTCTCCTATTACGGCTTCGAGTCGGTTTTCTTCTCGGTGCTCTTCGGTCTGGTGATCCGCAACGTGTGGCGGGTCCCGGAGTGGATGAAACCCGCGATTCAGGGCGAATTCTACATCAAGATCGGCGTCGTATGTCTCGGTGCCACGATCCTTTTCAGCGACGTGATGAAGTCGGGCGTCTTCGGTCTGGCGCAGGCCTGTCTGGTGGTCGCCGTCGTGTGGTTCTTCGCCTATTGGGTGTCGCGCCGCATGAAGGTTGACGAGCGTACGGCGATGATCCTTTCGAGCGGCGTCTCGATCTGCGGCGTCTCGGCGTGTATCACGGCGGCCCGCGTGGCGGGCGGCGACGACCGGAAACTCTCCTACATCGTTTCGCTGGTGCTGATCGTCGTGGTGCCGATGATCTACCTGATGCCGTGGCTCGCAAATACGATTCTGCCCCTGATTTTCGACGATCCCCATGTCGTGCAGGAGGTCGCCGGCGCATGGATCGGCGGTACGATCGACACTACGTCGGGCGTGGCGGCGTCGAGTACGATCGTCGGCGAGGTCGCCAACCAGCATGCCGTCATCATCAAGGCGGCGCAGAACGTGCTGATCGGCGTCGTGGCTTTCTTCATCGCCCTCTACCTCTCGACCCGCCGCGGCGAAAAGGGCGCTCAGGCTCCGTCGCTGGGCATCGTGTGGGAGAAGTTCCCGAAATTCATCATCGGCTTCGTCGCGGCCTCGCTGGTTTTCAGCATCCTGCAGAGCAACGGCCTGTTTACGGCCGATGCGAAGGGCAAACTCGCCGAACCGGGCGTCGCCAAGATGTTCTCGACGGTCTTTTTCTCGCTGGCCTTCGTCTGTGTGGGGCTTGACACCCGCCTGAAAGAGATCGTTTCGAAGGAAAACCGCAACGCTCTATGGGCGTTCCTTGTGGCGCAGACCTTCAATATCGTCGTTACGCTGGTCATCGCGCTCGTGCTGTTCGGCGTCCTGAAACCGATGCTGGCATAGCGCAGTCTTCATAATACCGTCAACGCCCCGGCTTCCTGTTGCCGGGGCGTTTTTGTCTCCATACATTCGGGCGAAACGTCTTTTGTGGCCCGTACGGCATATTTTTCAGCCTTTTTATCCGATCTGATAATTAGTTTTGTCGGACGATCCTGCGAAAGAGATGACTGCTGAAGCCGCCCGGCGCCGGAGAAGGTTCCGGGGGCCAAAATATGAACAACTAAAAAACTGTATGTATGGCAAAAGTAAAAGTAAAATTCCGGAATTCGACGGTAGAGGGTAAGGCGGGGGTAATCTATTACCAACTCTGCCATAAATGCCAATCCCGGCAGATAACTACCGGAATTCGTCTTTTCCCCGAACAATGGGACGCCCTGCGGGAGCGGGCGGTCGTTCCCTTTGCTGGGCTCGACGGCGAGATAGCTGTCGTCCAGCGGCAGATCGACGGCGATTTGTGCCTGTTTCGTGCGATTATCGGGGATTTCGAAGCCCGGCGGGTGGAGTACGGCCTTCCGGATGTTGTCGGACGGTTCCGGTCGTTCGGGCGGGTTACCGTTTTCGCCTTTATCGAAAAGCAGATCGCCTGCCTTCGGGCGGGCGGAAGATTGGGGACGGCGCGGAATTACCGGCGGACGCTGAACAGCTTCGCCGGATTTTTGAACGGAGCGGACATTCCGTTCTCACTGCTGGACGAACAACTGGTAAGCCGGTACGACGACTGGCTGCGGCGGAGACGGATTGTACGCAATACCGTCTCTTTTTATATGCGGGTGCTGCGTGCCGTTTTCAACAAGGCGGTCCGGGAGGGCATCGTGTCGCAAAGTTCTCCTTTCCGGAATGTATATACCGGCGTGGACCGTACCCGCAAGCGCGCCGTCGGCGAAGAGACCGTCATACGGCTCCGGCGGTTGAATCTGGAACACTCCCCCTCCTTGGCGCTGGCGCGGGATATTTTTATTTTCAGCTATTGCGCGCGGGGTATGGCGTTCGTCGATATCGCCTTCCTGCGCAAGCAGGACATCGCCGGAGGGGCGATATGCTATGTCCGCCGCAAAACGGGACAGCGCCTTACGATCCGTATCGAACCCTGCATGGGCGATATCATCGAACGCTATGCGCCGGTTACCCGCACGTCGGACTATGTTTTTCCTTTGCTGAATGCGGAGGACCCGGTCCGGGGATTCTCCCAGTACCAGACTGCTCTGGGATACTACAACCGCCGGCTCAAACGGCTGGCCGAACTGCTCGGACTGGAGATGCCGCTGTCGTCCTATACTTCGCGGCATACATGGGCGACCACGGCCCGGAATCACAACGTTCCGTTGTCGATCATCAGTGCGGGAATGGGACATGCTTCGGAGAAAACGACCCAGATCTATCTGGCTTCGCTCGAAAGCTCCGTCGTCGATCAGGCGAACCGGAGCATAATAGCTTCATTGTATGTGTAATATCTCTTGGTAAGAGATGTGTGTGGTCAGTAATGAATTGATATTAAGAAGAATGGCTTGCGGTTCATATCTTGTTTTTATAAATCGGCAAAAGATCTGCGTTGGAAATCTTCAGCGATTCACGGCCGATCGTACAATACCGGCATACGAAGGCCTAATTGTATCAGTATTTGGACTAAAAATAAAAAAGGCGTTGATAATCAATCCTTTTTTAACGCAGAAAAACTCACTGCATACGAAAATAAAGAACAAAAGATTTGTGCATATATTTTATTTTTAATACTTTTGCCCTCAACATTAAGGTCTCTTACCAAGAGACTGTACTGTGAAATGTGAAAGTGTTCTTATGGGAGGCGCGTAAGTGATTGAAAATCATTGCAATAAATGGTTTTCGATGTCCCCGTGGAATGCTTTTTTTACAACCATACCTCTCTTTCCGACCTTTTTTAGTCTAAGAAAAGCATGATGAACAGTCCGGATACAGCTGCCGAATGGTATGTTCTGCGAGTGACCTATCAGCGGGAACTTTCGACGAAGGAGTATCTTGACAAACTGAACATCGAGAATTTTGTGCCGGTACGGGTTGTGCGCCGCCGGAACTCCAAGGGACAGTTTTTCCGGGCTTGCGAAGTCGCCGTGCACAACTATATTTTCATCCGTTCGACACGTGAGGTCATCGACGAATTGAAAACCTATAAGCTACCTATGCTTCGTTATGTGATGCACCCGCAAAACGGTGAGAATCAGATTATGATCGTGCCCGAAGAGCAGATGCGGAATTTTATTGCCGTTGCGGGCAATGAAGACGAACAGGTGCTTTTCATGTCGCCCGAAGAGGTCGCCTTGTCGAAAGGGGACAAGGTGCGGATCACGGGCGGCGTATTCGAAGGGGTCGAGGGCCTGCTCATGCGGGTGAAGAATTCCCGCGGGAAACGGGTCGTGGTCAAGATCGACGGCATCACGGCGGTGGCTACCGCCTCCATTCCCTCGGCGCTGGTCGAAAAGATTTGATGGCCGGATTCGGTTTTCCTGAATTGCAGAGATTGATTTTTTGGAAGTTATGACGCCGGAATATTTGAAAGAAGCGCTGCCGTCCCTGCTGAATGCCGATTTTGCGGGGGCGACGAATGTCCGCCTGCTTTGGTTGGCGCGGGCGTACGCCGCATTGTGCGGTCTGGTGACGTTCGATTCGCCGGCCGGTGAGTTCGGAACCCGGAGAATCTGGCTGCAAAGGATCGATACGCTGTTCGGTGTGCTGCGGGAACGCTGCCGCCGCGAGTCGGATGCTGCGCTGCGCTGCCGGATGGTCCATGCCATGTATACGCTCGTTTGCGGGACCATGTCCGGCGACGTCTCGAAAAAGAAAGAGGTCTGTTTCGCAATGGCCGACGAACTCGTCCGGGATTGTCTCGGCGGCAACGAAAAGCGCTCTTCTCTCCGACCGGACGAATCGGAATTGTTGATCCGGACAGGTGTTTGTCATTGTCTGATCGACTTGCTTTACCCCGGTCCGGACGCCGGCGACGAATATCTGCTGCTTCTGAAACGGCAGATTGCCGGCTGGATCGCCGAAATGAACCGGGACGGCAGCTGGAGCGGCGTGTCGCCGGATGTTGCGCTGGAGCGTATCGGCGTGATGAACCGCTATTCGTATGCGTTCCTCGACAAAACGAATGACCGTGCGGTAAATCGGTCGTTCGAATACTTCCGGAACTCTTTGCCGGTTCCCGAAGACGCCGGCAACTTCGACGAAAATTACCTCTATACTTTGGTCCGGCTGTACGATGCGGCGGTTCTGGGCAATGCGTATGATCCGGACCCTCACCTTGCATGGCGAATCGCCCGCTTCATGTACGATTACGGCCGGACTCCGTTCTGTTCAGACGACGATCGCTTCTGCTGCGTCTGCTGTGTGGTTTGTCATGTCGCCGAACGAATCGATATCTGGCAATCTGCTCCTACGGAGCGATATATTGCATAATGACAGTCTTGAATCTTTATCTTGTTTATACTCTCTGCATATTCCACATATTCTACCTGCTGTCTCGGAAAATAAATAATTGGTATGGCAACGTCTCTTTGCTACACAATCATTATTCCCTTCTTCATAGCTCTTCTGTTGGTCGGCTGGATACATCCCCGTCTGGTGAAGATCGCTCTGCTGAAAAATATCGTCGATAATCCGGATGCCCGCAAATTGCAGCGTACGCCGGTTCCTGTCCTCGGCGGAGTCGCCGTCTTTTTCGGAGTCGTGATTGCGATCGGATGTATGAGCTCCGTCGTTGATTGCTCCGGTCTGCCGGTCGTAATTATGGCCATGATGGCGATGCTCTATACGGGGACGATGGACGACATTCTGAGTCTTTCACCGGGTTTGCGATTCGTGATCGAGATCGTCGTCGTTTTATTGCTGATTTTCGTTGGCGGTTACTGTATAGACGATTTTCATGGATTGTGGAACATCGGCCGGTTTTCTTATTGGTATGCAGTGCCTTTGACGGTCGTTGCGGCGGTAGGTATTATCAATGCCATCAATTTGGTAGATGGCGTCAACGGTCTCTCGTCCGGCTATTGCATTATGGCTTGTCTGATCTTCGGCACGCTCTTCTTTCTTTCCGGCGAAGAGTCGATGACCATCTTGGCCGTGGTCTCGGTCGGCGCTCTTATTCCCTTTTTTCTGCATAACGTTTTCGGCAAAACGTCGAAAATGTTCATCGGTGACGGCGGAACGCTTGTCATGGGCGTTGTCATGTCGGTTTTTGTAATCGAGATCCTGCAGAACGGGTCGCGGGCCGCTGCGTATGTGGATCCGAACGTGGGACTGGTGCCTTTTACGCTGGCGGTATTATCGGTCCCCGTATTCGATACGCTGCGGGTGATGTCGACGCGCATATTGAAAGGGACCTCTCCGTTTCGTCCCGATAAGACACACCTGCATCATATGTTTATCGACCTCGGATGCTCCCATGTGGCGACGACACTGGCTATTCTGGGGGTGAATATGTTTGTCGTGTTGTGCTGGTGGTCGCTGGAAGCTTCGGGCTTTTCGATCGCCGTCCAGTTGTATGCGGTCATTGCCGTAAGCCTGCTGGTCACTTCCGGTCTCTACCATTTCATGCAGTGGCATATCTGCCGCGATACGCGATTCATGAGGGCAATGCGGCGGCTGGGCTACAAAACCCACATCAGCCGTACCGGGATTTTCTTCTGGTTGCAGCAGGTAATGGACAAGGTCTGAATTTCGCACGGCGGAATCTTCCGGCCGGGCGGTTGTTTGCATAATATTCTTTAAAGGATAATTCGGAAATAAAGCAATACGGTATAATATGAAAGGCATCATTTTGGCGGGCGGCAGCGGCAGTCGGCTGTATCCGATCACAAAGGGGGTCAGCAAGCAGCTGCTTCCGGTCTACGACAAGCCGATGGTCTACTACCCGCTCTCGGCGCTTCTTCTTGCGGGCATCCGCGAAATCCTCGTGATCTCGACTCCGGAGGACCTTCCGGGTTTCCGGCGTCTGCTGGGCGACGGCTCCGACTACGGCGTGCGTATCGACTACGCGGCACAGCCATCTCCGGACGGTCTTGCACAGGCATTCTTTATCGGCGAGGATTTCCTCGGCGACGACTCCGCGTGCCTCGTTCTTGGCGACAACATCTTCTACGGTTCCGGCTTCACGGGTCTTCTTCGCGAGGCCGTCCGCACGGCGGAGGAGGATGGCAAGGCCACGGTCTTCGGCTACCGTGTCGACGATCCCCAGCGCTACGGGGTCGCGGAGTTCGACGGTGAGGGCAACTGCCTTTCGATCGAGGAGAAACCCGCCCATCCGAAGTCTAACTACGCAGTCGTGGGCCTGTACTTCTACCCGAACAAGGTCGTGGATGTGGCCAAGAGCATCAAGCCCTCGGCCCGCGGGGAACTTGAGATCACGAGCGTGAACCAGTGTTTCCTGCAAAGCGGCGAGCTGAAGGTGCAGACGCTCCAGCGCGGCTTCGCATGGCTGGATACGGGCACGCACGACTCCTTGGCCGAAGCCTCGATCTTCGTGGAGGTCATCGAGAAGCGTCAGGGACTTAAGATCGCCTGTCTGGAAGGCATCGCCTACCGCAACGGGTGGATCACGGCGGACAAACTGCGCGCACTTGCCGAGCCGATGCTCAGGAACCAGTACGGACAATACCTTTTGAAACTCCTCGACGAACCGGAAGCATAAACGATGACAACGATTGATCAGAGAGAAAATAGCCATGTATTCTCGATCATGAAAGGATTGGGGATTATTTTTGTTGTTGCAGGGCATACAGCGTATTCTCCGGTTCATAACTTTGTATACCTGTTTCATTTGGCTGTTTTCTATTTCGTAGCCGGATATTTCTTCAAGGATAAATATATAGACGATAAACTTTTATTCGTTTGGAAAAAAATTAAAAGTTTGTGGTTTCCGCTGGTCGGATACGGAATCGTTTTCATGCTGTTGCACAATCTCTTTTTCAGAGCTCATTTTTATAATCCTCTGACCAGTCATTTGTATACGCGACAGGACTATTTCGATTGTCTTAAATATTTTTGTTCTTGCGTTACTCCGGAACAATTGTTAGGGGCATTGTGGTTTCTGAGAAGTCTTTTCATCGTTTCCTTCTTGTTCATGATCGGAGTCTGGATTTCCAAACGGCTGTCAGACCGATATTCCGATATAATTTTAGGGGGGGATTTTGTTCGCAGTGGTCCTTTGTTCTGTTTTTGATGCTGAGATACAGCAGATTGATATTCTGATTATACGACGGATTTTATCTAACGAGTGTTATTTGACCGCTATTTTATATATGGGGCGAATGTTTCGGAAATACCAGCGATATATGCCTGTTAATATATGGAGCATCGGGGTTTTACTGATGTTACTGCTCTTCTTGCAATATAAAAATGTAACGGTGGCAATCGCCAGTTCAATTTTCCCGCCGCTCCCTGTTTTCTATTTTGCATCGGCCGTCGGTTGTCTGTTTACTTATACTTTGGCTGTATACATACATAATCTACCGACTCTGTCGCGTATTATGATCTATGCCGGAAATGCGTCTTTAGCTATCATGGCTCTGCATTTTCTTGCATTCAAAGTTGTCAGCCTGCTCCAGATTCTGATATATGGTTATGGCATTGATTATTTGTCCGCATTCCCTGTTATCCCGGACCGGATAAATATCTGGTGGGTTCCATACGTAGTTTGTGGTGTCGCTTTGCCGCTGTTATATACAAGTGTTAAACAAATACTTGTTCTTCAATCCGGTCGATTATACGGTCAACTGATCTTAAAATTTAAACTATGAAAGTCGTTCCTACCGCCATAGAGGGCGTTGTTATCCTAGAGCCGGAGGTTTTCGGCGACGCGCGGGGCTACTTCTTCGAGAGCTACTCGCAGCGCCGCTTCGACGCAGAGGTCCGTCCCGTGCGGTTCGTGCAGGACAACGAATCGCACTCACGCTACGGCGTGCTGCGGGGCCTCCATTTCCAGAAGGGGCGGTACTCCCAGTCGAAACTCGTCCGCGTGGTCCGGGGCCGCGTGCTCGACGTCGCGGTGGATATCCGCCGCGGCTCCCCCACGTTCGGCCGCCACGTGGCGGTGGAGCTGACGGAAGACAACAAGCGTCAGTTCTTCATTCCGCGGGGCTTCGCGCACGGCTTCGCCGTTCTGAGCGACGAAGCGACGTTCCAATACAAGTGCGACAACCCCTACTCCCCCGAATCGGAGGGCGCCATTGCATGGAACGACCCTTCGCTGGGCATCGACTGGCGTCTGGCCCCCGAAGATGTAATCCTCTCGCCCAAGGACAGCGCCCATCCGCTGCTGTCGGAGGCCGGGGAGCTGTTCGACTATAATACGAACTATTATAGTTTATGACGACTTTATTTTTTGTATTTCTGTTCCTAGTGTTATTCAAACAAATAATACTAGTCTCCTCGATATTTCCGATGGCTTTTTATTACAGGTTCAAAAGGAACCGACAATTTCAGTCGTCAGAATCCGTCTCCCCCCCCCTCGTTAGGCAACAAAAAGGAGGCATTACAGGTCGAATCAAACTTCTATGCAGTGGATATTTCCGTTATAACTTGTTCCAAATCGCTTATATTCCGTCACATATAATCCGGGATTTTCTTTATAAGAAAGTTTGTCTGGTCGAAATCGGTCCTAAAGCTGTTATTTATTTTGGAGCGGAGATAAGAGAGCCTTATAAACTGAAAATCGGAGAGGGGAGCATTATTGGGGATCGGGCGGTTTTAGATGCGCGAAATGGAATATCGATAGGTGCGAATGTCAATCTCTCTACAGAAGTACATATTTGGACAGAGCAGCATGACCATAGAGATCCGGATTTCAAATGCAATTCAGATGACAGTTTTCGCGTCGTCATAGAGGATCGGGCATGGCTCGGTCCGAGAACGACGATATTGCACGGGGTTACAATTGGTGAAGGCGCCGTCGTCGCAGCCGGCGCCGTAGTGACAAAAGATGTTGCTCCCTACACGATCGTCGGTGGGGTTCCCGCAAAAAAGATAGGCGAACGTACACACGATCTACGATACGAATTTTCCGGAGATTATATTCCTTTTTATTAAACTTATGAATATCCTGATTACGGGAGCGAACGGACAACTTGGGCGCTCCCTGCGGCGTCTGGGCGGCGTTTCGCCCCACAACTACCTTTTTACGGACGTCGCGGAACTAGACATCACCGATGCGGCTGCCGTCCTGCGAACGGTCGAGGAGCGGCGCATCGACGTTATCGTGAACTGCGCGGCCTACACCGACGTGGAGCGGGCCGAGGAGGACGAACCGACGGCGGAGCTGCTGAACCACAAGGCCGCGGGCAATCTGGCAGCTGCGGCCAAGGCGACGGGCGCGACGCTGTTCCACGTCTCGACGGACTACGTCTTCGACGGCACGGCCCATACGCCCTATACGGAGGATGGTACGCCCTCGCCGCTGGGGGCGTACGGGCGCACGAAACTTGCGGGCGAACGCGCCGTCATGGCGTCCGGGTGCCGGTATCTGATCTTCCGCACGGCGTGGCTCTACTCGGAATACGGCAACAACTTCCTGAAGACGATGCTGCGTCTGACCTCGGAGCGGGATACGCTGCAGGTGGTCTTCGACCAGATCGGCACTCCGACCTACGCCGGGGACTTGGCGCTTGCGATCTTCTCGATCATCGAGTCGGAACGCTACGCGGGCAACGAGGGCGTGTACCACTTCACCGACGAGGGCGTCTGCTCGTGGTACGACTTCGCGACGGAGATCGCCGCGGCCGCGGGTCACGACTCATGCCACATCATCCCCTGCCACACGTCGGAATTCCCGACCAAGGCCGCACGCCCGGCCTACTCGGTGCTGGACAAAACCAAAATCAAGACCACCTTCCAGATGGACATCCCCCACTGGAGGGAGTCCATGATCTACTGTCTGAAACAAATTGAAAAATAAATCATTATGATACCTAAAATCATCCATTTCGTATGGTTGGGAGGAGGGAAATACCCCCCCCCGGTTCAGGATTGCATAGACTCTTGGAAGAGGATCTTGCCGGATTATACCATAAAGCGTTGGGATGAAACGAATTTCGATATAGATTCTGTTCCGTGGGTAAAGGAGGCTATTCAAATGAGGAAATGGTCTTTAGCCTCAGATTATATCAGACATTTTGCCCTTTATACGGAAGGTGGTATTTATATGGATACTGATGTCAAAGTATTCAGACCTTTTGATGAGTTTTTATCTTGGGACTTTTTTTCTTCTGTTGAATATCATCCGACCTATTTTTTATCACAAGGTATTCATCAAATAGACGATGCCGGAGTCGTCCGACGGGATGGGGATATTGTCGCAGGACTGGGATTGTTGGCAGCTTTGATAGCCTCCAAGGAAGCTAATCCCTTTATTAAGGAATGTTTGGATTATTATGGCTCCCGGCATTTTATTCAAGAGGACGGATCTCTATATGTAGATGTCATAAATCCGGGCATTATGGCGATGTTGGCAACGAAGTATGGATTCCGCTATAAAGACGAGAATCAGCTCCTTGACGGAAATATGATGGTGTATAGCTCAAGCATATTCGCAGGCGATCCTGCGACGAGAAGCAAGGAGTCCTATTCCATGCATTATTGTGACGGGTCTTGGCGGGAAAAAACTCTGAAAACCCGAATGAAAGATTATATAAAGGGAATTTTATATAAGAAAAGAAAATAATTCATTAATATTGAATATATGCAACGCACCATCCTCATCACGGGCGGCGCGGGCTTCATCGGCTCGCATGTGGTCCGTCTTTTCGTGACCAAATACCCCGATTACCGGATCGTCAACCTCGACAAGCTGACCTATGCGGGCAACCTTGCCAACCTGCGGGACATCGAGGAGCGGCCGAACTACACTTTCGTCAGGGGCGACATCTGCGACTTCGAGGCGATGCGTGAACTGTTCCGGCAGTACGGCATCGACGGGGTGATCCACCTCGCAGCCGAGAGCCACGTGGACCGCTCGATCAGGGATCCGTTTACCTTCGCGCGTACGAACGTCATGGGTACGCTGTCGCTGCTCGAAGCTGCGCGGGAGCATTGGAACGGCAATTGGGCGGGCAAGCTGTTCTACCACATCTCGACCGACGAAGTGTACGGTGCGCTGGAGCTGACCCGCCCCGCGGGGGACCCTGCGGGCTGCGAGAGCGGCGGCGGTCCTTTCGGGGAGGAGTTCTTCACCGAGGAGACGAAGTACGACCCGCATAGCCCCTACTCGGCGTCGAAGGCTTCGTCGGACCACTTCGTGCGGGCCTACCACGACACGTACGGCATGCCGACGCTGGTTACGAACTGCTCGAACAACTACGGGCCCTACCAGTTCCCGGAGAAGCTGATTCCGCTGTTCATCAACAACATCCGCCACCGAAGGCCGCTGCCCGTGTACGGCCGCGGGGAGAACGTCCGCGACTGGCTCTACGTCGAGGACCACGCGCGGGCCATCGACGTGATCTTCCACAAGGGCAAGGTCGCCGACACGTACAACATCGGTGGTTTCAACGAATGGAAGAACATCGACCTGATACGGGTGATCGTCAAAACCGTGGACCGGCTGCTGGGCAATCCCGAAGGCGCTTCGGAAAAGCTGATCACGTATGTCGCCGACCGCGCGGGCCACGACCTGAGATACGCCATCGACTCGCGCAAACTCAAAGACGAGCTGGGCTGGCAGCCCAGCCTGCAGTTCGAGGAGGGGATCGAAAAGACGGTCCGCTGGTACCTCCAGAACCAAAAATGGATGGACGACATTACTTCAGGAGAGTATGAAAAATACTACCAAAGCATGTACAAAAATTAGACAGTAATTATTCGGTGCAGAACTGAATACATCTGCTTGATTTATTAGGTGCAAGTGGGCAAGAGATGAGAATACGAAAATGTCTAATCGTTCAGTAAATAACTGGTACTGGCTATATAGTGTTTGTGAAAATTGAAAAACAATTTGGCAACCTCGACTGAACGAAAGAGTTTAGTTAAAAATACCGCAACATTGTATGTGAGAATGTTGTTCTCCATGATTGTGGGGTTTTTTACTTCTCGTATTTTACTAAATCAATTGGGGATTATCGATTTTGGAGTATATAATGTTGTAGGAAGTATTATTGTTATCTTTACTTTCTTGAACTCTACGTTGTTGATTGGCACCCAAAGATTCATTAATTTTGAATTAGGACGGGGAAATCATGAGAATCTAAATAAAGTATTTTCGGCTTCTGTTGTAATATATGTGATATTCGCAATTCTCATCTTTATCGTTGCAGAAACATTGGGGTTGTGGTTTTTGAATACGCATATGAATATACCTCAGGACAGAATGACAGCGGCCAACTATGTATATCAGTTTACTATATTTTCGACTATACTTTCTTTGAATCAAATTCCATATACTGCTAGTATTATTGCACATGAGCATATGAAGCAGTATGCAACAATTGGAATCATTAGTACCATTCTACATTTTATAGCGGTCTGTTTGTTATTTTTCTTTAAAACAGATAAATTGATATTATATGGATTGATGGTGTTTTTAATGGTGTTGATTACCAGTTTGCTTTATAAGATATATTGTAATAGAAAGTTTAAAGAAACAAGGTTCAAGTTTTGCACTGAGAAATATTGGTATCGCCAAATGCTGTCTTTTTCCGGCTGGAATTTGTTTAGTAGCATCTCAATGACATTAAATGGTCAAATAGTTGGCATTATCCTTAATATATTTTTCGGGCCTGTTTTAAATGCCGCGCGAGGGTTGACGGAACAAGTCAGCGGAACGGTTCGCGGATTTGTAAGTAATTTCCAAGTTGCGGTGAATCCTCGAATAATACAGTCCTATGCTTCAGGAGATATAAGTAATTTTTTCTCCTTGATTTTCAAAAGTGCAAAGTTTTCGTTCTTTTTGCTGCTAATCATTATGTTGCCAGTATGTATAAGAATTGAAAGTTTACTTGTAATTTGGCTAAAAACTGTTCCTGAATATACTGCTGATTTTTGTCGGATTGCATTATTGGCTTCAACAATCAATACTTTTTCTCTTCCTTTGGCGACGGCAGCAAATGCAAATGGAAATATAAAAAAGTTTCAACTTTATACGGGGATTTTTGAGATAATGAATATCCCTTTATCATATTTCTTCTTAAGAATTGGATTTCAGCCGATCGTAGTCTATTTTATATCGCTTATAATCATAGTAATAACCCTGTATGTTAGATTGGTGGTACTTAAAAATCTGGTAAATCTGGATGTCAGTTATTTCGTAAGATCTGTTGTTTTTAGATCGTTGATCACTGGAGTTGTAGCTTGGGGATTATCTTGTGTTATTGCAAATTATTTAGATTCCGATAACTTTTTTTTAATACTGTCATATTTGATATTGTCGATCATATGTACTGGTTTGACAATCTATATCATGGGATTGGATATTGGGGAACGGCAGTATGTTGTAAATGCGGTACGTAAATTTATAAAAAAATGAAAACCTCTGTTGTGATTTCATCTTATAATGGGGAGAAATTTATATATGATCAATTAGAATCAATAAGAGTTCAAACAGTTCCTGTTGATGAAGTTATTATTATAGATGACTGCTCTACAGATAATACAAGAGCTATTTGTCAAGATTTTATCAACAGACATTCACTTGCTAATTGGTTGTTGCTGGGAAATGAGGAAAATCAAGGGTTTATAGTAAATTTCCAAAATGGATTCAAACAAGCTAGTGGCGATCTTATTTTGATTGCTGATCAGGATGATATATGGTATGATAATAAGGTGGAAAGAATTATTGCTATTTATCAAAGCAACCCTCAAATAAAATTGCTTTCTACGGCATATTTATCATTTAACAATAATGGAGTAATTTACGAACATGCGAAGGTTCCCAATAGGAAGATAAATTCTCTTAAATTAATTACCATCCCGGAGTTCTGTCAGTTTCATTATTATATGGGAATGACTATAGCCTTTAAGAAGGAGTTAATTTATGGACATTATGAAGAATGTTGTCGATTTATACCATATGATATTGCGATTAGTTTGATTGCAACAATGCAGAATGGACTATTTTTTCTTGACGAAGTGTTGGTGAAAAGAAGAGAGCATCAAAGTGCGACAGTTAGGATTGCAGAAGAGTGGAGTAAACAGGAGTTTGGAGGAGATTTATATATCTATTATGCATATCGAAGATTTTTGAATCTCAAAGGATTCTTGGAATTTTGTTCCGAATATTATCCAGAAAAGAGAGACATAATTTTTGATCTGAAACGCTACTATAGTGCAGGGAAATTACGCTATGAATATTTGAAGAACAATAAAATTAAGGACTGGTTTAAAACGGCTGGGTATGTAAAATATATCGGGATGCGTACGTATATCCTTGATGGATTGCATATTTTTAAGTCGGGATATAAAACTTTGAAATCTAAGGTATGAATATAATATTATCTAACAGCTCAGTGAATAATGGCAATCGAGGGTGTGTTGCACTGAGTTTGTCTATTATGTACCTTATAGATAAATTATTAAATAAGAGTAATATCCCACATGTATTCTATCTTCCGGATAGTGGATTTAGGTTGACTGAAAATCATACCTTTCATTGTGGTGGTGTCGAACTTAAGTATAAAAGTTGTCAAAATATTTCTTTTTATAATAAAAGAAATGCTTTGGAAAACATGATCCGTCCTCGTCAATATTTTTCCAGCCGTAAAATATATAAGGACGCTGATTTTATTTTGGATATAGGACAGGGGGATAGTTTTGCGGATATTTATGGAGAAAAGCGGTTTAAGTGGATTTATTCAGAATACAAACTGGCAAAAAAGTTTAATATCCCGCTTTGTATTTTACCACAAACGATTGGCCCATTTAACGATGCGGGTCTTCGTAAAAAGGCAATGGGCGCCGTTCGAAGTGCAAAATGTGTGATGGTGCGTGATAAACAGAGTGCTGATTATGTCAAAAGTTTATTGCCGAATCTGGATGTTACCGAGATAATTGATGTTGCTTTTTTCATGCCATATGAAAAAAAAGAATTTAATAAAGAGTATATCCATGTCGGTTTGAATATCTCTGCGTTGCTTTGGAATGGTGGTTATACGATGGACAATCAGTTCGGTTTGAAATCGAATTATCAATGTTTGATAAGAGGAATTGTTGAATATTTTCTGTCAAAGAAGGATGTAAAACTGCATTTGATTCCTCATGTAGTGGGTGGAGAGCGTGGACTTGAAAATGATTACGCTGTTGCCTATGATATTTACGAGGAATATTGTAATGAAAATTTGATTTTAGCCCCACTCTTTTTTGATCCTATTGTTGCTAAGAATTATATCGCAGGAATGGACTTTTTTATGGGGGCTCGCATGCATTCTGCTATTGCTGCTTTTTCATCAGAAGTGGCGGTATATCCAATGGCATATAGTCGTAAATTCAATGGCCTGTTTTTGGAAACATTAGATTATCCTATTATGGGAGATATGAAAGTGAAAGATGAACGGGATATATTGCTAGATATAAAAAAAGCCTATTTTCAACGGGCAGAATTGAAAAATATAATAAGGAATAGAATGGCGACGGTCGTTGCTGAACGGTACAATTTGTTAATGGAAAATCTGATGACGTTTTTTAAGATATGAAAAAAATAATCATTCAATTTGTTGATTCTGCAAAACTTTTATATTGTTTTTTTGCTGACTTTCATTTTTATATAAAGCATTCTCTAATTAATCCGGTCATTACGCAAGATAAGTCGAATGCGCAGATTATGCTTGTTATGCATGCGTTAGAGAAGGGAATGTCTTTCCCTTCGGCAAGAATTTTTGGTGGGGAGAAGGCTGTTAGATTAATAAGGCTACTTGATAAACATATTGAACAATACGGTCTTAATAAAGTTTGTATTGTAGCAATTAATATTCTTGCTGAGTATCTTAAGAGTCCATATGCCACTCGTGATGAAGAGAGCCGTAATCGTATTTGTGATTTTTTAGAAAAAAATAAGAAATCGATGTCTTCTTCCCGAATAGGTGGTACTAAAAAGGTATCTGAACCTTCTTGTTTCGATAAAAAGATAATAGAAGAGTTCTATGCAAGTCGCGTTAGTGTCCGGGAATATTCTGATGATCCTGTAACCGATGATGAAATCAGGGCGGCTTGCCGTATAGCTTCTTATACTCCATCTGCCTGTAACAGGCAGGCTTCTCGTATTCATGTTTTTAGAGATAAAAATGTGATAAGAAAATTGTTGGATAATCAGTTAGGGTCACAAGGATGGTGTGATAATGCATCGGTTCTCATTTGTGTAACGGTTAATTGCAATTATTTTGGAGGAAATTATGAGAGGTATCAGGCGTTGATTGACGGCGGTTTATATGCGATGAATTTTGTTATGGGGTTGCATTTGAATCATATTGCGTCTTGTTTTAAAATGTTTATCCGGACCCCTCGCAGAGAGAAGGAATTTAAAAAGATTGCTAAGATTCCCCAATGTGAGATGCCTGTTGTTTTGATATTAGGCGGACATTATAAATCGGGAATAGTTACTTCTCCAAAATCGGAGCGATTTACATTTGATGAATTGGCTTGTGTTGATAATTGCTAAAAAGTTATTCTTCGTAGGTATTTGTGGATATTTCCCAAATTCTTTTGGGGTAAGAAGTGCAGGAATAATACTCTTGTTGACAGACTCTTTTGTCTAAGAGATGATAAAAACATCATCCAAAATCCATGTGGTGAATATTGTAGAATCGTATGAAATATCTCATTTATATATTGCTTCTAGATTTTATAGGAGCTTTGGAATTCTTAGGTAGTATACCTCTTCTACAGGGATGTCATTATTTGTTTCTGATATTAGGATTAGGGGCATTTATCTATTATCTTGTCTTTAAACGAATTTCTACTGTTGCGATATTTGCCGGATTGTATTGTTTCGTTTTTCCTATATATGCAGCATTTCAAAGCCAAGAGATATTCGGGCAGTCATTTTTTATGGGGTTTGCCTCGTTGCGTTATCTATGGTTCATTTTGTTGGGTTTCTTTTTGTATAATATAAAATATGACTATAGTTTATTACTTCGGCAAATTAATAAAGTCAATTTAATTATTGCAGTTGTTTCTATTATTGCTTTTTTTGTTTTCGGAGTGAACCATTTAACTGTTCAGGAGTATTTGGTGACTACCAATATTGTGGAGACAGTGGCATTGGAAGATCTGGTAAAAGGTCTTAAACTTACCGTGTGTTCCAGTTTGATGATTATTTCATATGTTTTCTATTTGATCCGTTTTGTAAAAAAGCCTGCTCAAAAGGAGAATTATCTTCCATTCTTTGTTTTAATGGTTTACTTGTTGTTTGTAAATAAAGGACGGCAACCTGTTGCATTGTTGGCTATTATATATGCGATTTATTACGTTAGGATGAAAGGAATCTCGTTAAAACGCTTGGCGCTTGGCGTTTTACCTTTGATTGGAGCTCTTGTTCTCCTTTCGTTTAATGATAAACTTGTCGATTCTTTGATTGAAGCTACTAAGTGGGAAAAAAGTAGCGATTCCTCTACTCTTGCACGAGTGAATTCTGTTGAGTCCGTTATGCCGTATATTCAGCAAAATCTGATTCTTGGCTTTGGTAATTTGTCTGTGCATTTTCGAGATGAGGGATTTCATACGTTTTTTGGCGGGGCATTCTATCTGGCAGATATAGGAATATGGGGAACTTTAGCGCGTGGGGGACTTGTCCTTGTCCTGATATATTTGGGACTATATTACAATTTATATAAGAAGACTTCTCTTGTTCAGGATAATGACATTCGAAGTTATATGAGATATATGCTCCTGTCTTTTCTGATTTTGTTGGTATTCTTGAATAATGATACTTTGTATGCAGAAGGTTGCCTGCGAGTTGCATTAGTTTTTTATCCATTATTCGGGCGATCTGATCCCAATGTGTTTATTAAGAACAAGTTTCTGTAAATGGACGTATCCGTTATCATAGTTAACTACAATACGCTGGGATTGACTTCGGACTGCATTGAAAGCATTATTGCGCAAACCTCGACTGTCGAATACGAGATCATATTGGTGGACAATGCATCGACGGATGGCAGCAAAGAGGTTTTTGCGCAGGATAAGCGCATAAAGTATATTTACAGCGACCGAAATCTGGGGTTCGGCAGGGCGAATAACCTCGGAATCCGGGAAGCTAAAGGGCGATATTTGTTTTTCTTGAATTCGGATACTATTTTGCTTAATAACGCAGTGAAGCTGTTCTTCGATTTCTGCGAAAAGAATCCGGATCGGAAAATCGGCGCTGTAGGAGCTGTTTTGAAAGACCAAAATCAAAAAAACATACATTCATATGGTCGGTTTATAACGCCGAGGGGTGAGATCGCAGAAGTGTTGGGTAAGTATTTACGGTTTCTGAAAAAACGCAACCATCTCTGTCCGGCATCGGTACAACAGCCTACCCCCGTTGATTATATCACCGGAGCGGATTTGTTCGTTCCCCGAATGGTTTGTGACGAATTGGGGACTTTTGATCCTGTATTCTTCATGTATTGCGAGGAGGTAGACTGGCAATTTCGGATGTCGAAAGCCGGATATGAAAGGCTTCTCATAAACGGGCCAGAGATAATACATCTCGAAGGCGGAAGTGATCCGTCGAATACAAAGTTGTGGTCTTTCAATCGCATTGAGAATATTTTCCGCAGTAAGTTGCTATACATCCGGAAGCATTATAATTATTTCGTTTTCTGGTCTTATAGATTATGCAATGCCGTGTTATGGCTTCCGATCCTGTTAATGCGAAAAGATACCCCGGATCAGCAGAAGAGATTATTGAGAGTTTTATTGTTTACTAATAGGTAGTGTCGGTATGGAAAACTATAAAAGGGCGGATTATAATTCCAGACTCAGTCGGTATATAAAAATATTCTGTTTTAGATTTTGCGGGATTTTTCCCATGACCGGCTTTTTTCGTGCGAAGATATATAAGCTTTTAGGCGTTTCTATTGAAAAAGGTGTAGTTCGGATCGGTCGGGTTTCTATTGATACGATTCATCCAGAAGATATTTTTATCGGTAAGGGGACGACAATTACGGATGGATGTATTCTGCTTTCTCATTATTATGATGTCCGGAATTTGAAAGAGCATGCCTATTACCGGGGTGAAATTCATATTGGGCGGAATGTATATATCGGAAGCAATGCCATATTCACAAAACCGGTGACAATCGGTGACGGTGCTGTTATCGGGGCGGGTTCTGTGGTGAACAAGGACATTCCTCCCTATCAGGTTTGGGCTGGCGTTCCGGTCCGGTTTATCTGTAATAGATATCAAGACGAGTCGGAAATACCTGTCGATACGAATGCTTTCAAACCGAAGTGATTTTTGTGTTGTAAAAAGTTTGTGGATACAATCCCTGTTTAATTGAATATAGAAATTTCTGATTTTATGATCTCCCCCCCCCTCGGAAAAAGATTACATGGCTGCTGTTATTGCAAGGCTGGGCCATGTTATGGGTAGTTATCGGTCATTCCCCGCTCTCTGTTACGGCTTTCGCCTCTTCTTTCGATGCTGATTGTCATGAATGTGCGTTGTTTCTCAAGAAGGTAGCCTATTCTTTTCATATGCCGTTGTTCATTATGATATCCGGCTATCTGTTTTACATTACCCGCATCGACAAAGGGGCGTCGTATAGAAAGACATTGACCGATAAATTCAAGAGGCTCGGCATTCCGTATCTATTTTTTACGGTATTCGCATTTTTTCTCAAAGTATATGTCGGGGGAGTCGAGAGGCCGGTCACCTTATCGTTGAAATCCTTTGTCAGTGCCTTTGTTCGGCCATTCGAGGGCCCGTTGCAAGAGATGTGGTTCGTGGCAGTTGTCCTGCTTTACTTTTCCTTGTTGGAAGTGTATAGGAGAATATTGAAAAACAATTGGTTGTCCTTGCTTTGTTTGTGCTGCGCTGCCGGTTTGTTCTTTATTCCCGTGGGCGATATGAGCGGAGTATTTGCATTCAACCGTGCCGTCCATTTTTTCATATTCTTTTTTCTAGGGCTATTGATTGCTGCCAATAACTGTTTTGAGACGGCGATAAAACGGCCGTGCTGCATCGCAATCTGCCTGATCCTGTATGTTGCGATGTTTTGGGTAGGCGGGGTTGAAGAGGATGTCGTAACGCTGGTTATGTCATTGTCCGGTTGCCTGTTATGTTGGGGATTGGCCGGTAAATTCGACCGGAATTTGTCGAATAACGTATTCGTGTCGTTCCGCAATTATACGTACCAGATTTTTTTACTCGGAATTTTTATTCAGATCGGAATAAAAATGATATATAATAAACTGGGGATGCAGGGAACGTATCCGTATTTTTATGTATTGTGCGTCCTGTCCGGGATTTATATCCCAGTTCTTGTCTCGAAGGTAATCCAACGCATTGACAATAAGTATTTGAATATGCTCATCGGATTATAAAAATGTATCATGAAGGTATATCTTGTCGATTACATCGGAATGCATTGCGGAATGCATTATTACAACGACGCTTTTTGCCGGGTTTTGTCTGCAGTTCCGGGACTGGATGTTTCCGTACTGTCGAATTATGCCGGTGAAAACGATGGCAGGCCCTTTTTTTTACACCAGTACAAGGGAAACAGGCTGCGCAAAATATGTTGTCTGTTGCGGAACTACCTGATGTTGTTCTGCTTTGTCCTGCGAAACAAAAAAGCCTGCTTCGTTTATCTGGCTTACGGTAACTCCATCGACTTGCCGTTCATGTATATCGTTTCCCTCGCAAAGAAAAGCATAATCGATATCCATGAAGCGATTGCGCAAAATGCGGATGACAATGCCGGGTTGAAACGATGCTTCCGAAAGGTATACTCCGAACGATTTGCGACGGTCATCGTTCATTCCCAACGGACGAACGATCTGCTGGAGGAATACGGCTATCGGGGTAACCGGCTGTTCGTACCTCATTTCAAATATTGTTTTTCGAAGAATTACGACATCCGCCGTCTCGGACCAGATATTGTTTCTGCAATTGCGGAAGACAAAGTGAATATCTTGTTTTTCGGGAATATAACCTATGACAAGGGAATCGATATCCTTATATCGGCAGTGAATAGTTTGGAGCCGGAACTTCGCTGCAAAGCGAACGTAATTATTGCAGGGAAGGATTTCGATGGGACGGTGCATCGGGTGCAGCCGTCGGACAAGGCCGCTTTTAAGATTGTCCTCAGACATATTGAGGACGATGAATTGGTATATCTTTATGAACATACCGATTATGTGGCGCTGCCGTATCGCAAAACATCACAGAGCGGAATTCTCGAAATGGCGTTCTATTTTCGTAAACCGATCCTTGCGAGCGACGTGCCTTATTTCAGGAGAATGCTGACCGAATTTCCCAGCTTCGGCATCCTGTCCGGCAAGGATGTCCCGGCATATGCCGAAACGCTCGCTTCGGTTATCGGGCTGCATTCCTCTGCGGATTATTTTACAGACGAGGATTATTTTCGGTATACCAACCGAAGTGAAATAGAAGCTTTTAAAAAGCAATTCGCTATTTGGATAAAACGGTAATATGAAGAAGGTCGCAATTATCGGAACCGTCGGCGTTCCGGCGAAATACGGAGGTTTTGAAACCCTTGTGGAAAACCTCATCGGAGAGTGTTGTTCCGAAGATGTGGATTATACTGTTTTTTGCAGCGGCAAGGCTTATCCGACCAGATTGAAAGCTTATAAAAACGCCCGGCTTGAATACGTGCCGTTGCATGCAAACGGTATGCAAAGTATTCCGTATGATATCTGGTCGTTGATCCGGACTGTCGGCCGGGGGTACGACGTCGTGCTCATTTTGGGCGTTTCCGGTTGTCTGTTTTTGCCGTTGTATCGGTTGCTGTTCCGCAAGAGGATCGTCGTCAATATCGACGGCTTGGAGCACAGGCGGGACAAGTGGGGCAAATGGGCCCGCAAGTTTCTCCGTTTGTCGGAGCGGATCGCTGTCAAGTTTGCCGATGTCGTAATTGCGGACAATAAGGTGATCCGCGACTATGTCACGGAGACTTACCGTAAGCCGTCGGTTCTGATCGCCTATGGCGGGGATCATGCCGTGATCCCGGTCGATCTTTCCCGGCAGCGCGAAATCCTCGCCTCCTTCGGAGTCGGGGCGAAAGCATACGCCTGTACTATCTGCCGGATCGAGCCGGAAAACAATTGTCATCTGATTCTGGAGGCGTTCTCTAAAACGAATATCCCGCTCGTATTTATCGGTAATTGGAATCTGAGTGCCTACGGCCGGGAGTTGAAAGCCGTATATGGCAAGTTCTGCAATATCCATATTGTCGATCCGGTCTATGACAGGGAACAACTCTTCGTGCTCCGGAAACAGTGCCTGTTTTATATTCACGGACATAGCGCCGGCGGAACCAACCCGTCGCTTGTGGAGGCCATGTCCTGCGGCGCTCCGATTCTGGCGTTCGATGTGGGTTACAATCGGGAGACGACCGGTCATAAAGCCTGTTATTGGAGCACTCCGGAGGAACTGGCCGCTCTTGCTGCCGAAAGCCGGGAGGATACTTCCGGCAGTATGGAACGGCTGGCTAATGAATGTTACACGTGGCGTAAAGTTGTCGGTCAGTATGAAGCGATTTACTGAATTCCCGTTGCCGGGAGCAATCCATGATTTCCTATGACGCTAAATCCTGCCGACCGGGTGTTGCTGCGGTTGCTTGCCGCGGCGATAAATATGCAGGAACCGGCTCTCGATAAGGCGTTGTCCGATCCGGAATGGAGCCGGGTATATGGGCAGGCGGCGCAGCAGGGGGTGCTGGCCGTGGCGTGGGAGAGCGTCCGGCGGTTGTCTCCGGATTTGCAGCCGGGCCGGGGATTGAGGTTGCAGTGGGCGTACGGGGCGGAACGGATCGTCTCGCGGTCGAAGAGACAAATGCTGGAAGCAGCCCGTTTTGCGGCTCTTTGTACCGATGCGGGCTGCCGGCTGATCCTGCTCAAAGGGATCGGATTGGCCCGTTATTATCCTTTCCCATTGCAGCGCGAATGCGGGGATATCGACATCCTTCTGCCCGAAGGGTTCGAGAAGGGGAACGAGATCGCCCGATGCCGGGGGATGAAGGTTTCGGGGCTGGATTATAAGCACAACCATATCTGCTCGAACGGCGTCATGTTCGAAAACCATCGTTATCTGACCTCTTTCAAAGGGAAGAGCGATATCAGGCGGTTGGAGCGAATCTTTCAGGACGCCGTAAAAGGCGGAGACTTCGTGCCGTTCGGAGAGGACAGATTTCATACATTGTTTCCGACGGTCAATGCACTGTATATTACCTATCATGGCTTTTTTCACTTCCTGATCGAGGGGATCACCCTGCGGCATCTGCTCGACTGGGCTTTGTTCGTCGGGAAGGAGCAGAATGCGATAGACTGGAATTATTTTTACAGGATCTGCGACGATTTGGGTTTCTCCCGGTTTGCGGATACCATGAATGCCATAGCCGTGGATGTGTGGGGCGTCCCTCTGACGAATCCGGGGGTGTCGTTTGACCGCCGCTGCATGGATAGAGTGCTGGCCGATGTGCTGGCGAACAAACGGCATGTCAGCGGATTGCCCGTTTACAAGAGACGGGCGAAGCTGGTTTGCAACATGCTGTCGTCACGCTGGAAATACAGACAGCTTTACGGGCGCAGTCTTTTTGGGGTGATGGTGCGATCGGTGTTCGGTCTCTTGTTCGATGCTTCGCCGGAATTGAAATGAGCCGCTGTTTATCCGGATTGTCCTGAAAATAGAGAGATATGATATATGTAGTTGTCTGGTCGGTCTTCCTCGTCCTGTTTTATATGCTTTTGTGGTGGCTGATACGCCGGACTCCGGTGACGGGGGACGATGACAAAGAGGTGAGCCGTATCTCCCGCCTGCTGAAACGCGTTGGCGATAAGTGGGGCGTAAAATAACACCGCGTAAAATAACACCGAATAGTATGAAGAAAGCCGGAGCGTTGCTCCGGCTTTCTTCGTCGCTGAAATGCGCTGAAAATCCGCATGAATAGGAGTACGTCGGTGCCCGACTGCGGGCCGTGCGGCGTGCGGATTACTTACCTTTTGCGCTTTATCCCCGGTATTGCACGGGGATTTTCCCCTTTTCGTGGCCGGGGGGCCGACGTCCGATCTCCGTTCGGGCGATGATTCTTCGGGGCGCGTTCTTGTCCGGCGCTTGTGCGCCGTCCGGGAGCTGTCGGGTTTCCGGTCGGCTTTTCATTGAAGAAATAGGATTTCTGCCGCCGTTTCTCCTCCTGCGAGCGGGCGACGTAGACCTTTTCGTGCGTATAGGGATTCTCTCCGGTGTAGAACATCACCGACGAAAGTGTCATCGGCGTGGGGGTGAGGTCCTGCACCTGTTCGAGGTTGAAATGGAGCTTGCCGAGGACCTTCTCCGACAGCGAACGCATGTCGCGTTCGGTGCAGCCGGGGTGCGACGAGATGAAGTAGGGAATCAGCTGGTAGGGCAGTCCTTCGCGGCGGCAGATGCGCTGGAAATCGGCGGTCAGCCGCTCGAAGAGCGCGAACGGCGGTTTGCGCATCAGTTTCAGCACGGCATCCTCGGTGTGTTCGGGCGCGACTTTCAGTCGTCCCGACGTGTGGTATTTCACGACTGTATCGAGATAGGGACTCTCGTCGAACAGGTCGTAACGGATGCCGCTGCCGACAAAGGCCTTTTTGACGCCTTTCACCGCCCGGATCTTTTCGTAAAGCGCCAGCAGCGGGCGGTGGTCGTTGTCCAGATTGGGGCACATCTTCGGATGCAGGCACGACGGGCGGCGGCATTTGCGGCACAACTCCCGGTCGCGTCCGCCCATGCGGTACATGTTGGCCGACGGGGCGCCCACGTCCGACAGATAACCTTTGAAGTCCGGCATCCGGGTCACGCGCTCCACCTCTGCGAGGATGGAACGTTCGCTGCGCGAGTTGATGAACTTGCCCTGATGGGCCGATATGGTACAGAACGAACAGCCGCCGAAGCATCCCCTGTGGATATTGACCGAGTGTTTGATCATCTCCCACGCCGGAATATCCCCTTTGCCGTTGTAGCGTGGATGCGGTGCGCGCTCGTAGGGAAGGTCGAACGAGTGGTCCAGCTCGTCGGTCGAGAGTGTCGTGTTGGGCGGCGTGACGACCACATAACGGTCGCCCACGGCCTCGATGAGCGTCGCCGTCGGCTCCATCAGGTTGCTCTGGGTCTCGATGATGGTGAAATTCTCGCCGAAGGCCCGTTTGTCCCGCACGCACTCCTCGTTGGCGTGCAGCCGGATCGTCTCCGCCGGGTCGAGCCGCTGCACGTAACCGTCGTCGGCCAAGAAGGCCACCTGCCGCAGTTTGCGCAGCAGTTTGGCGTTGTAGCCGTTGCGCATGGCTTTGGCGACCTGCTGCACGACCCGTTCGCCCATGCCGTAGATCAGCAGGTCGGCGCCGCTTTCGGCCAGCACCGAGGGTTTGAGCGTGTCGTTCCAGTAGTCGTAATGGGTCAGCCGCCGCAGGGAAGCTTCGATGCCTCCGACGACCACCGGAACGTGCGGATACAGCCGTTTGAGGATTTGCGTATAGACCTTGACGGCGTAATCGGGCCGGAACCCCGCCTTGCCGCCGGGCGTGTAGGCGTCGTTGCTCCGGAGGCGCAGGTTGGCCGTGTAGTGGTTGACCATCGAATCCATCGATCCTGCCGAGACGCCGAAGAAGAGCCGCGGCGCGCCGAGTTTGGTGAAGTCGCGCAGGTCGTCCCGCCAGTTGGGCTGCGGCACGATTGCCACGCGGTAGCCTTCGGCTTCGAGCAGACGGCCGATTACCGCCGCGCCGAATGCCGGATGGTCGATGTAGGCGTCGCCCGAAAAGAGGATGACGTCCAACTGCTCCCATCCGCGTGCGCGGACCTCTTTTATCGTGGTCGGTAGAAACAAAGCGTGGTCTATTTTCGTAACTGTCTATTTCGTATGGCTTTCCGGCCGCCGCAGGCGGCATTTGCAAATCCGTTCCTATTCCCAAACCCTTCCCTCTGGAAGGGCTTTTTGCCGCCCTGCGGCAGCAGGTGAAAGCATGCCGCTGTACTTTCCGGTGCGGCGGGTGTCTTCGGGCTTCTCTGTATGCGATGTCCGCGCGTATGCGGTTGCCGTGTTTTCGGGGACAGGACCGCGGATTTGTGCCGAAAGACCGCTGCCGGACCGCTTATCCGTTATTGCTCTCCTTCGACGCCGCGGCGTAGATGTCCCATTTTTCGAGCAGCGCGCGGAAATCGTCGGGCAGTTCGCTCTCGAAATAGACTGCCTCGTGCGTCATGGGGTGTACGAAGCCCAGCGACTGCGCATGCAGCGCATGGCGGGGCATTACGGCGAAGCAGTTTTCGATGAACTGCTTGTATTTCGAGAAGGTCGTTCCCTTGAGGATGCGGTCGCCGCCGTAGCGTTCGTCGTTGAAGAGCGGATGCCCCTGCCACGACATATGGACGCGGATCTGGTGCGTGCGGCCCGTTTCGAGCCGGCACTCGACCAGCGTCACGTAGCCGTAACGCTTCAGCACCCGCCAGTGGGTCACGGCGTGCTTGCCGTCCGAGCCGTCCTCGAAGACGAACATTTTCTGCCGGTCGCGGGGGCTGCGCCCTATGTTGCCCGTGATGGTCCCTTCGTCCTCTTCGAAATTGCCCCATACCAGCGCCACGTAACGCCGCCCGATGGTGTGGTCGAAGAACTGTTTGGCAAGCCGCGCGTGCGACTGTTCGTTTTTGGCGACCACGAGCAGCCCTGAGGTGTTCTTGTCGATGCGGTGGACCAGTCCCGCGCGCATGTCGCCCTCCTGAAACAGGGGCAGGTTGCGCAGATGGTAGGTTAGCGCGTTGACGAGCGTGCCGCTGTAGTTGCCGTGACCGGGATGCACGACCAGCCCCGCCGGTTTGTTGACGATCAGCAGGTCGTCGTCCTCGTAGGGTATTTCGAGCGGAATGTTTTCGGGGATGATCTCCACCTCGCGCCGCGGATAGGGCATCACGATCTGGATGCGGTCGAGCGGTTTGACCTTGTAGCTCGACTTGGCGGCCTTGCCGTTCACGAGTATGCTGCCGCTGTCGGCCGCCGCCTGAATGCGGTTGCGCGAGCACTTCTCCATGCGTACGGTCAGGAACTTGTCCAGCCGCAGCGGAGCCTGCCCTTTGTCGGCCACCACGGCGAAATGCTCGTAGAGTCCGGCGCCCTCGCCGTCCTCGTCCGCCGTCTGCCCGTCGTCGAGTTCCGGGTCCTCGGTTATGTAGCGTTCGTCGGCCATCAGTCGAAAAATCCGTCGTTATCGGTTGCGGGCAGGATTTCGGGCTGTTCTTCCCCGGCGGCGGCCGCCTGTTCGAATTCGGCCTGCGCCAGCGAGTCGGCGCGCTCGCGTTCGAGCCGCAGCCGCTCTTCGGCGGCTTCGCGGGCCTGCTTCTCGGCGGTGGCGCGGTGCTGGGCGAGTTTTTTCTCGTCGAGCGTCAGTTTGAGATCGACGCGCGAACCCAGCGCGGCGCTCCGCTCGGCCGTCGGAACCTGCACGTAGACGCGGGCGTCTTTCTGGTTCAGCAGGTTGATGCCTTCGTCGAAGTCGATCTTGCCGACATTGAGCCCCAGCTCCCACAAACGGCCCTTGGCCTCCTTGAGCGGGAATCCCACCAGCCGCGGCACGACCGTCGAGCCGAAACCGCCCTCGACGCCCACGTAGAGCGTTACGCCCGATCCCATTTCGGCCTGAATCCTGCTGTTCTGGGTGACGGGGCGCCCTTCGCAGTACTCTTCCAGCACATAGTTGGTCGCCATGTCGGCGCGGTAGATCAGTTCGCCGATTTCGAGTCCTGCGATCTCCAGCATGTTCTTGGCCTGCCGCAGCGAACGTCCCGCCACGTAGGGCACGGGCACCATCTTCTGCCGGAACGAGTTGATCGTGATATAGACCGTACGTCCGGGTTTGACCTCCACGCCGCCTTCGGGCAGCTGGTCGAGGACGATGCCGCCTTCGTAGGCCGGCACGAACAGCGAGTCGTTGATATGCAGTTCGAGATCGTATTTGCGGGCCGTGCGCTGCGCGTCGTCGAGCTTCACGCCCGAAAAGTCGGGCACGATGCGGCGGGCGCCGTGGCGCGTGCCGACCTGCATGACGAAATGCGCCGTGACGGCCATCGCCAAAATGATCGCCGCTATCAGCACGAGGTTGTATGCCAGCTTGTTCTGCCGCAGTTTCTTCCAGTAATATGTCAGTTTCTCCATTTTCGCGGGAGTTGTGTTTTGTGTCCGTCTGTTTTCTCCGGGCGGGGCGGACTGTTCCTATCGGTCCGGAAGTTCGTTGTAAAACGTGTCGCGCTCCACGGCGCGGCAGCCTGCCGCCCGTACGATGCGGTGCATCTCCTCGACGCTCATCGAAGGCCGCCGGTCGTCGGCCCCGGCCATCGAATAGATTTTCGTCGTGTCGTCGATCGTGCCGTCTATGTCGTCTGCGCCGAAGGCCAGTGCCAATTCGGTCGTCGCCTTGCCGTACATCACCCAGTAAGCCTTGATATGGGGCACGTTGTCCAGATAGATGCGGCTCATGGCCAGCATCCGCAGGTCTTCGATCACCGATACCTCGCCGATCTCCGACATCGGGTTGCCGAAATTGCGGTATTTGAGCGGGATGAAGGCGTTGAAGCCGCCCGTGCGGTCCTGCAGCTCCCGCAGCCTGCGCAGATGGTCGATGCGGTGTGCCAGCCCCTCGACGTGGCCGTAGAGGATCGTCGCATTGGTCGGGATGCCGAGCCGGTGGGCCGTTTCGTGCACTTCGAGCCATTCGTCCGTCGATCCCTTGTCGGGGCAGATGCGGCTGCGGATCTCTTGGTCGAAAATCTCCGCGCCGCCGCCCGGAATGGCCTCCATTCCGGCCTCTTTGAGCCGCCGCAGACCCTCCTCGACCGAGAGTCCCGCCTTGCGGATCATGTACGACAGCTCGATCGCCGTGAAAGCCTTGACTGCCGCTTCGGGCAGTATCGCCTTGACGCGGCGGATCATGTCGATATAGTATTCCAGTCCGTGGTCGGGGTGTACGCCGCCCACGATATGGACCTCGGTGATGCCTTTGCCCTGCCGGCCGCGGGCGATCTGCTCGATCTCCTCCATCGTGTAGTCCCACGCTTCGGGGCTTCCGGCCGGACGGCGGTAGGAGCAGAAACGGCAGTTGAAGACGCAGCGGTTCGTCGGCTCGATGTGGAAATTGCGGTTGAAGTAGACCTTGTCGCCGCTCACGCGCCGCTTGCACTCCGTCGCCAGCTCGCCCAGCAGCCACAGGGGGGCTTCGCGCCAGAGCCGTGCGGCTTCGGCGTCGCCGATACGCGCTCCGCGGCGTACTTCGGCGGCTATGTCGTCGATCTGCTGCATCTTATTTGGGGGCTTTCCGGTAGAGGTAGACGGCGATGAATAGGTAGATGATGTTCGGCAGCCAGACGGCCAGTCCGGGCGGCAGCGTGCCGCTCTTGGCGAACTCCTCGAAGAAACGGTTGAACAGGATGTACGAGAAGCAGAGGCCGGTGCCGATTCCGATGTGGAGTCCCGTTCCGCCGCGCACCTTGCGCGACGAGAGCGACACGCCGATCAGCGTCAGGATGAAGGTCGAGAGCGGATAGGCGAAGCGGGCGTGTTTCTCGACCTCGATGATGTTGATGGCGTCGGAACCTTTGGCCCGCTGCTGGTCGAGGAATTCGTTCAGCTCCGTGATGTTCATCGTCTGTATCAGGTCGTTGATCTCGCCCAGCTCGGTCACTTCGAGGTTGATGAGCGTGTCGAGGTTGCGGAACTGCTCG
Organism: Alistipes sp. HGB5; assembly: GCF_000183485.2. Classification (NCBI taxonomy): domain Bacteria; kingdom Pseudomonadati; phylum Bacteroidota; class Bacteroidia; order Bacteroidales; family Rikenellaceae; genus Alistipes; species Alistipes sp. HGB5. The sequence goes on from NZ_AENZ01000021.1 coordinate 46,797, forward strand.
AATTTTTCGACGCCCAGCGAGTCGAATTCGCGTTTGGTGTAGCGCGGCGCGGTCCAGCATTTGGTTTCGGGGTTGAACTTCACGTCGGACGCTTCGAGCGAGCGGGTCATCGTGCCGCTGTAGTAGTGTTCCAGCGCGAGGAACGACGCCTGCTGCGATGCGTCATTGTAGCCGCGGATGTAGGCGAACGTGCCCGGCTCGATCTGCCGGTAGATATGGCGGTTGAACTTGTTGTTCTGCTTGCGCTTGATGTACTGCGATTCGAAATTGACGATGTGTCGCTGCGAAATGGGGATCAGCCAGAGGTTGAGCGTCAGCGACAGGCTGCCGATGATCAGCGCGCCGAGGAAGTAGGGCCACATCAGGCGGCGGAACGACATGCCGCCCGAAAGCATCGCCACGATTTCGGTCTGGTAGGCCATCTTCGAAGTGAAGAAGATGCAGGCGATGAAGGTGAACAGACCGCTGAACTGGTTGATGAAGAAGGGGATGAAGTTCAGGTAGTAGTCGAAGATGACGTCCCGCAGCGGGGCGTGCAGCTCCGTGAAGTCGTCGATCTTCTCCACATAGTCGAACAGCACCACGACGATGATGATCATCGCGATGGCGAAGAAGTAGGTCGCAAGGAACTTGCCGAGTATGTAGCGGTCTAAGATCTTAAACCCCGGAAATCGCAGTTTCATACGCTTTTATAGTCTTCGTGTCAGTTTTGCGACCATCGCATCCTTCCACGGCTTGAAATCCCCGGCGGCGATATGTTCGCGCGCCATCCCCACCAGCCGCAGGTAAAAGGCGATGTTGTGCAGCGAGGCGATCTGCGCCGCCAGCATTTCGCCGCACGTCACCAAATGGTGCAGGTAGGCCTTCGTGTAGAGCGTATCGACGAACGCCGTGCCTTCGGGGTCGATCGGCGAAAAGTCGTCCTTCCACTTCTTGTTGCGGATGTTGATGACCCCTTCGGCCGTGAACAGCTGCCCGTTGCGGCCGTTGCGCGTGGGCATCACGCAGTCGAACATGTCCACGCCGCGCTCGATCGCTTCGAGGATATTGACCGGCGTGCCGACGCCCATCAGATAACGCGGCCGCTCCTCCGGCAGTATGGCGTTCACCACTTCGATCATTTCGTACATCACGTCGGTCGGCTCTCCGACCGCAAGACCGCCGATGGCGTATCCGTCGGCGTCGTACTGCTTCACGTTCTCGGCCGCGTGCGCCCTCAGGTCGGGATAGGTGCACCCCTGCACGATCGGGAACAGCGCCTGATAATGCCCGTATTTGGGTTCGGTCTGATGGTAGCGGTTGAAACAGCGCTCCAGCCACCGCTCGGTGAGCGCCAGCGACTTGGCGGCGTATTCGCGCGGTGCGTCGCCCGGAGGGCACTCGTCGAAGGCCATCATGATGTCGGCGCCGATCGTGCGCTCGGTGTCCATCACGCTTTCGGGGGTGAAGAGGTGTTTCGATCCGTCGATGTGCGAACGGAAGTGACACCCCTCCTCCTTGAGCTTGCGGCATGCCGCAAGCGAGAAGACCTGAAATCCGCCGCTGTCGGTCAGCATCGGGCCTTCCCACGTCGAGAAACGGTGCACGCCGCCGGCCTTTTCGATGATCTCCATGCCGGGCCGCATGTAGAGGTGGTAGGTGTTGGCCAGAATGATCTGCGCACGGGCTTCGTCGCGCACGTCGCGGTGGAAAATGCCCTTGACCGTCGCCGCCGTGCCCACGGGCATGAAAATCGGGGTGCGGATGACGCCGTGGTCGGTCGTCAGCTCGCCTGCGCGGGCTTTGGTCGCCGGATCCTTATGCTGTAATGTAAACTTCATGCTCATATATTCGGCAAAAATACATAAAATAATCTGATTTGGGAATTCTGAATTCTAAATTGTTTTGTACCTTTGCGCATATTTCGCCTGTATGCAATTTTTCGATACGCTTCTGACATGTTACGGCTGGGAAGGCATCGCCCTCGCGGGGGCCGTGCTGGCCATGTTCGGCGTGCAGCTGTACTACTATATTTTCGTTTACGGCCGGATTCCCGGCTACAAGAACAACCGCCGCAGCGCGGTGCTCGACGCCGAACCTCCGGTGTCGGTGGTCGTGCCGCTCTTCTCGGAGGATTATTCGTTCGTCGAGGAGCGTCTGCCGCTGATGCTGGCCCAGAGCTACCCCGACTTCGAGGTGGTGATCGTCTACGTGGGCCACGACTCCGATTTCTACGAGGACCTCGTGCGGCTCAAACAGTCGTTCCCGCAGATCGTGACGACCAAGATCCACCTCGACCCGCGCTTCCCGATTTCGCGCAAGATGGCGCTCAACGTCGGCATCAAGTCGGCGCACCACGAGCACATGGTCTTCACTTCGACCGACGCCTGCCCGCAGACCGACCGCTGGCTGTCGCTCATGGCCAAGGGCTTCACGCGGGGCGAGATCGTCGTGGGCTACTGCGGCGTGGAGCGCAAAAAGGGCTTTTCGAACTACATGATGCGCGCTTGGCGCATGATGCACTCGGCCGACTGGCTCGCCCGTGCCGTGCGGCGCCGCGCCTACCGGGGCACGCTCCACAACTTCGGGTTCACCAAGCGCATCTACTTCGGGGCCAACGGCTTCAGCCACCTCAATATGAACATCGGCGAGGACGACCTCTTCATGCAGAAGGTCATGACGCGCGACAACGTGAGCGTCATCCTCTCGCCACGGGCTTCGCTGCGCGAAAAGACGTGGGGCGGCATGGGCTGGTGGATGAGCCAGCTGCGCTATTACGGCTCGGCGTTCCGTTTCTATCCGCAGACGGTCCGCAACTACATCCAGTGGGAGCTGGGATCGCGCTCGCTCTTCTTCCTGACGGTCGTCTGCGCGGCTGCGGTGATGCCGTTCGAATTCAAGATCGCGGCATTGGCCCTGCTGGTGATCCGCTTCCTGATCGTGGCGATCGAGGTGCGGCGCATCGCGCGCCGTCTGGGCGAATCGGGCATGATGGGCCGCTATTTCGTCTACGACCTGCTGAGTCCGCTCTGGGCCTTGGCGCTGAGCGTGATGCTGATGCGCAAAGACGACCGCGTATGGAGATAGCCGACTATATCGTCGCCGAGGACCGGCGGCTGGTGGAACTGGTGCTCGAAGGCGACGATACGGCCTTCGAATACCTCTTCAACCGCTACCGCGACGCTATCCACCGGCTGTTCGTGCAGCGGCTGGGCGGCGTGAACGACGCCGACGACCTGCTGCAGGAGACCTTCATCAAGGTCTACATCAACCTGCACCGCTACAGCACCGACTATACCTTCGGACAGTGGGTCTATACCATCGCCCGCAATACGTTCATCGACTTCGTGCGCCGCCGTCAGGACGACCTGTCGATCGACGAGCGTTTCTCGTCGCCCCCCTCGACGGCCCCGACCCCTGAGGAGAGCGTCATCAGCCTCCAGCAGCGGACCCAGATCGAGCATTACCTCGAACGGCTGACGCCGCGTTACCGGACGCTGATCGTCATGCGCTTCTTCGACGAATACTCCTACGAGGAGATCGCCGCCAAGCTCACCCTGCCGCTGGGCACCGTCAAGACGCAGATCCACCGCGCCCGCGAGCAGATGTGCAAACTGATCGCGCAGGGCGACGAGCGATGATACGATTTAAGGATTAAAAGTCAAGATTTGGAACTGATTCTCAAATATTTCCCCGAACTCACCGACTGCCAGCGGCAGCGGTTTGCGGCGCTGTACGACCTTTACGCCGACTGGAACGCGAAGATCAACGTCGTCTCGCGCAAGGATTTCGACCAGCTGTACCTGCGTCACGTGCTCCACTCGCTGGCTATTGCCAAGGTCTGCGCGTTCGACGCCGGGGCGCGCATTCTCGACGTCGGCTGCGGCGGCGGCTTTCCGTCGGTTCCGCTGGCGATCCTCTTCCCCGAAGCGCGTTTCACGGCCGTCGATTCCATCCGCAAGAAGATCGCCGTCGTCGAAGGCGTGACCGCGGGACTGGGTCTGCGGAATCTGGAACCCCGCTGCGCGCGTGCCGAAACGCTTCCGGAACGCTACGATTACGTCGTTTCGCGCGCCGTGACGGCCATGTCCGAATTCGTGAACTGGGTCTGGAACCGCCTCGAACGCGGACAGCGCGGCACCCTGCCCAACGGCATTCTCTACCTCAAGGGGGGCGATCTGGCCGAAGAGCTGGCGCTGACCGGCAAACGGTGGGATGTCTACGACATTGCGCGCTTCTTCGAAGAGGAGTTCTTCGAGACCAAGAAAGTGGTCTATACGCCCAAGAAATAACGATTGCGGCAATTTGCGGACGCCGCTATTCCTGCGGCTCCTCCGGATAGGTTATCCCCGCGAAAAATTTCTCAAGCGAGATATTGTAAAATTTGCAGAATTTGGCGATAGACTCCAAAGAGGGGAATCTTACTTTGTTTTCATAGCCGGAAATACCCAAACCCGTATTGTGCAGAACATACTCTTTCGTATGATTGTGCTGTTCCCGGATTTCCGTTAGTCGCCGGGCAATCAAATCTACCAATATGGGGTTTGTGGGTTTCAAATCATCTGTATTTTAGAAAAAATGATTCACATTTGACAGAAGTAGGATATGGTGCGCTGGCTGTGAATTTCGTATGATTGATTTATTCCTTTGCCGGATAATCTATTGGTGAAAAGAATTCGACGATAGTTATATTGTAGAACTTGCAAAGGATAGCTATTGTCGTCAGCGACGGAAAATCCCGGCCTGTTTCAAGATGCGGAATATCCAAGCCGGTGTATTCATTTACGTATTCTTGCGTATAATGGTGAGTTTCACGTAAATTTTTTATACGTTGAATAACCATTTTGAATAATTCTTCGTCGCGGCGTTGCTTTCTTTTGGCCATTTTAACTCATTTTCACAAAAAAATGAATCTTCACGCCTTTTCATATTCAATACCCTTGAAAAATTCTTCTAAAGTAACGTTATAGAAATTACAGAGTACTGTCAGCAGGACGATTGTAATATTCGTAGTACCAACTTCATACAAACCTACATTCACTTTGGTTCGATCGGTTACTACCTCTTGGGTTAGCCCGCGCTCGATCCGGATTTGTTTCAATCGACTTGCGACTGAACGCAATAATGTATCGTTTGTATGCTTCACTTAAGTTATTTTATGCAAATAACAGACGGTATGTATTATTTTTGCTCCTATGAATTCGTAGGAATTAAAATGTTTTTCTATCTTTGTCCTTAGATTTTATTTAATTTTTTGACAAAAATTATGCTAATTTTGCATTTGAATAATTCGGCATAGCCGATGGACATACTATAAAGGGTAAACAACTCTTTATGCCTTTCAGTAAACATAGGAAATTTACGAGATCAGGGTATAATAGTTGTCAGTCCTTGTTATGTCCTGCTTGCAGAAGGCAAGCAGGGCGACAAGGGCGCAGGACAGCTTCTGATCATGGTTTCCTATGACCTACTGAAAGAGCTGCAAATGCGCCCCTTTTTTATGTCTATGAGGGGCGTGATTTCAAACTATCAACCCTGTCATAATGTCACGAACAATCTATTTTGAGGCGAATGTATTATCCGGCGGCCTGCGGTCGCCGGGCGTTGCCGTGCCGTTTGCCGGGGTTGATTCCATAAGGACGGGCGGCGCGGCCCTGCGATCTGGTGAGCGGCACGATGAAATCCCGCATCGCTTCGTCCTTTTTTTGTTACAGCCGGGTGCGGGCTGCCGAAATGAATTCTTCATAAATCTGTGAAAGTTGCGTCACGGAATTGTTTCGGTCCTGCATCCGGCTTTTTATTCGGCAAAGAGGGCGGTTATTCGGAATATTGACTATCTTTGTGCCATGATTAAGACCCTCCATAAATCGGATTCGGTGTTGTAAACGATTCGTACCCGCCGTACGGATCGTCCTTTCGTTCGCTCCCGGACTCTCTCCGGGGGTAATTTTCATGTAATTGGTTCAGTTTTTTTAATCTGCGTACGACGATAAAGGCATTGCCATGCCTTTGCGTGTACGCCGCAATACTTCAAGACAATGAGTAACGAAAATAACGCCATTCACGGATTCGACGTCAATCTGATCTGCGATTTTTTCCTGAATACCGAACGGCAGGGGCCGGGAAATCCCGAAGTGACCCTCAAGGCGCTGAGTTTCATCGACAACCTGACCGACGAATCCCTGATCGCCGACCTCGGCTGCGGGACGGGCGGTCAGACGATGACGCTGGCCCGGCATGCGCCGGGACGTATTACGGGTCTCGATTTCTTTCCGGGATTCATCGACCGTTTCAACGCCGACGCCCGGAGACTGCACCTCGCCGACCGGGTGAAGGGCGTCGTCGGTTCGATGGACGCCCTGCCTTTCCGCGCCGGGGAGCTGGATCTGATCTGGTCCGAGGGGGCGATTTACAACATCGGCTTCGAGCGGGGCCTGAACGAGTGGCGCGAATACCTGAAGCCGGGCGGCTATCTCGCGGTCTCCGAAAGCGTGTGGTTTACCGACGAACGTCCGACGGAAATCCATGATTTCTGGGTAGACGCCTATCCTGAGATAGATACGATACCCAACAAGGTGGCCCAGATCCATCGGGCGGGGTATCTTCCGGTCGCGGCCTTCGTCCTGCCGGAGACCTGCTGGATGGAACACTATTTCGCGCCGCTGGCCAAGGCGCGGGAGCTGTTCGCGGCGAAATATCCGGGGGACAGCACCGCCGAAGGGCTGATGGCGTTCCAGCGTTATGAGGAAGAGCTGTACCGCAAGTACAATGAGTTCTACGGGTACGTCTTTTTCATTGCGAGAAAGCCGAATCCGCGCCGGACGCTGTGTCCCGGTCCTATGTCGAATCCCGGTTCGACGTCGTGTTCCGGTCCGGCGGCGGTTACCTGCGCTTCGAGCCGTCGATGATCTTCTGGACGCTCTCCATGAACTCCTTCGGAGCCGATGCGCCTTGTATGCGTCCCAGCAGCTCGCCCTGCGTGTCGAAGACCAGATAGAGCGGAATGGCTCCGCTGCCGTAACGCTTCATCAGCTCCTTGCCCGTGGGTTTGTCGGTGTCGTATTTGGCCGCGACGAAACGCTGCTGCATGAAGTCGCCGACATCCTTGCGCGAGAAGACTTCGCGTTCCATCATCCGGCAGGGCGGGCACCACGAGGCGTAGAGGTCGATGAAGACCAGCTTGCCGCTCTTGATCGCCATTTCGCGCACGGCGTCCGTCGATTTGGTTTCGAATTTTACCTGTCCCTGCGCCGCACCCGCTCCGAGTGCTAGCAACAGGACGAAGATCAGTTTTTTCATGGCATCTTGTTTTACGGCTAACGTGCAAGAACCGTGCTCTATTGCCCGTTCTCCGCCGCCGCGGTGCTCAGCAGTCCGCAGGCGGCCTGAATGTCCTCGCCCCTCGAAGCGCGGATGGTGGTCTGTATTCCCTTCGCCGTCAGCGTGTCGCGGAAGCGGATCATCGCCTCGTCGTCGGGCGAGAAGAAGGGCGATCCGGGGATTTTGTGGAACCGGATCAGGTTTATGCGGCACTTGATGCCGTCCAGCAGGCGGCACAGCTCGCGGATATGCCGCGGCGAGTCGTTCAGGCCGCTCATCACGATATATTCGAACGACACGCGCCGCTGGTGGGTGAAGTCGTACCGGCGCAGGATGGCCGCGACTTCGGCGATCGGCCATGCCCGTTCGACCGGCATGATTGCGGCCCGCTCCTCGTGAAACGGGTTGTGCAGACTTACGGCCAGATGCACTTTCGTCGCGTCGAGAAACCGCTGCAGTTCGGGCGCTACGCCCGCCGTGGAGAGGGTGATGCGCGTCGGCGACCAGCCGAAGCCCCACTCCGAAGTCATGATTTCGAGCGCCCGCAGTACGTTGTCCGTGTTGTCGAGCGGCTCGCCCATGCCCATGAAGACGACGTTCGTCAGACTGTCGCGTTCGGGCAGCGAGACGATCTGGTTGAGGATTTCGGCCGTCGTCAGCGAGTGTTGCAGCCCCTGCCGTCCCGTCGCGCAGAATTTGCATCCCATGCGGCATCCGGCCTGCGACGAGACGCACAACGTGGCCCGCTCGCCGTCGGGAATGTAGGCCGATTCGATCCATGCGCCCTGCTGCGTGCGGTAGAGGTACTTTTTCGTTCCGTCGGCCGATTCGGTGATCCGCGCGGGCGGGGTGAATGCGGGGCGGAAGCGTTCGGCCAGCTTCGCGCGGTGCGCCGCGGCGATGTCGCTCATCCGCATCGGGTCCTCGACGTGTTTCGCGTAGAGCCAGCGGGCCAGCTGTTTCGCGGCGAAGCGCGGCATTCCCAACTCGGCGCACACGGCGGCGAGCTGCTCCGGGGTCTTCCCGTATAACGTTTCCGAAAGGGCCATTTTTCCGTCTCCTGCGAGCTGTTTTCCGGCACAAAAGTAGGTAAAAAATAAAGATTTTTGTGCGGGATGGCGCATTTTTGAATTTTTATCCATATATTTGTGGTGCATAGCATGCCTGTGCGTGATTTTTGACTTTGCCGAACAATTAAAATTCAAATAAATGGAAATTAAGAAATCACCCAAAGCAGACCTTCAGAACAAGCGGGGTCTTTTGCTTGAAATCGGCCTTGTAGTGGCTCTCGCGCTGGTTATCGCCGCTTTTGCCTACACGCCGAAGGAACACCGTATCGAGAAAGTCGACCTGAACTACGGTCCGGTCGAAGAGGAGATTACCGAGATTACCCGTCAGGACCAGAAGCCGCCCGAACCTCCTAAGAAGGTCGAGGTGAAGGTGATCGCCGACCTGCTGCAGGTGGTGACCAACGACACGAAGATCACGACCGAAGTGGACTTCGCCGAGTTCGACGAGAATACCGAGGTGATTCAGCAGGTGGAGGTTGTCGAGGAGACTATCGAGGACGACCAGCCGTTCCTGATCGCCGAGACCATGCCCTCGTTTCAGGGCGGCGACCTCAATACCTTCCGCAACTGGGTTCAGCAGAACGTCAAGTTCCCGCAGATCGCCCTTGAGAACGGTATTCAGGGCCGTGTGGTGCTTTCGTTCGTGATCGAGAAGGACGGCCGTCTGACCAATATTCAGGTGCTCCAGACCCCCGACCGTTCGCTTTCGGAAGAGGCGATCCGCGTGCTGAACAAGTCGCCGAAGTGGAGCCCTGGAAAACAGCGTAATCAGGTTGTACGTGTGAAGTATACCCTGCCCGTTGATTTCCGCGTGCAGAACTAACCGGATGAAAGGGCTTCGGCGTGACCGGAGTGCTCCGTGACAATAAATAGGGTATCCTGCTTCCGGCGGATACCCTTATTTGTAGCATAGTGTTTGCTCCTCTCCGGGGTGTGCGGCGCCGGATTCCGGAGCGCGGTGCATGTGTAACGTTAAAATTTGAAAAACGAATTGGAAGAAAATAAGAACAAGACTCCGAATGCCGGGACGGCTTCCGACGGCCGGGAACGTGCCGTACTGGTCGCCGTCGTGCGTGACGATCAGGACCCCCGGCAGGCTGCCGAATTCCTCGACGAACTGGAGTTTCTGGCCGAGACGGCCGATATCGAGAGCGTGAAGCGCTTCACGCAGCGGCTTCCGCAGCCTTCGTCCCGTATTTACGTCGGTCCCGGCAAACTGGAGGAGATCGCCGGCTACTGCAAGGAGCAGGAGATCGACGTGGTGATTTTCGACGACGAACTCTCACCGTCGCAGACGCGCAATATCGAAAAGGCGATGCCGTGCCGCATCCTCGACCGTACGCGCCTGATTCTCGATATTTTCATGTCGCGGGCGCAGACCGCCTATGCCAAGACGCAGGTGCAGCTGGCCAATTACGAGTACATGCTGCCCCGGCTTTCGGGTATGTGGACCCACCTCGAACGGCAGCGGGGCGGCACGGGAACCCGCGGCGGCGCGGGCGAACGCGAAATCGAGACCGACCGCCGTATCATCCGCAACCGGATCGCCAAACTCAAGGAGGACCTGCGGAAAATCGACCGTCAGATGGCGGTCCAGCGTTCCAACCGCGGTTCGATGGTCCGCGTTGCGCTGGTGGGCTATACCAACGTCGGCAAATCGACGCTGATGAACCTGATTTCGAAGAGCGAGGTTTTTGCCGAGAACAAGCTCTTCGCCACGCTCGACACCACGGTCCGCAAGGTGGTCTTCGACAACCTGCCGTTCCTGCTTTCGGATACGGTCGGTTTCATCCGCAAACTGCCGACCGAGCTGATCGAGTCGTTCAAATCGACGCTCGACGAGGTGCGCGAGGCCGATCTGCTGGTGCATGTGGTCGATATTTCGCATCCGCAGTTCGAAGAGCAGATCGACGTGGTGAAGCAGACGCTTCAGGACATCGGTGCCGGCGACAAGCCCGTCTATCTGGTCTTCAACAAGGTCGATGCCTACACCTATGTCAAGAAAGACGAGGACGACCTCACGCCCGCCACGCGTGAGAATCTTTCGCTCGACGACCTGAAGAAGAGCTGGATCGCGCGTGCCAATACGCCCTGCATTTTCCTTTCGGCCCGGATGAAGACCAATGTCGAGAAGTTCCGCACGGATCTCTACGGCATGGTGCGCGAGATCCATGCCGGACGCTATCCGTTCAATAATTTCCTCTATTGACCACCAAACCTCATACCCATATGACCTTGCATACTCTGAACAGTCAGAACACCGTTCTCAACAAATTCATCGCGCAGATCCGCGACAAGTCGATCCAGACCGACTCGATGCGTTTCCGCCGCAATCTCGAGCGTATCGGCGAAATCACGGCGTACGAGATTTCGAAAGAGCTGTCCTATACGCCCCGCGTGGTCGAGACTCCGCTGGGCGAAGCGACCGTCGAGACGATCGACGACCGGATCGTCGTGGCGACGATTCTGCGGGCCGGTCTTCCCTACCATCAGGGTTTTCTGAATTACTTCGACGATGCGGAGAACGCGTTTGTTTCGGCCTACCGTAAAAGTACGAAAGACGGTAAGTTCACCGTTAAGGTGGAGTATATTTCGTGCGGCGACCTCGAAGACAAGGTCCTGCTGCTGGTCGATCCGATGCTGGCGACCGGCTCCTCGCTCGTGCTGGCCTACAATGCGTTGTGCGAAAAGGGCGGCACGCCCAAATATACGCATGTCGCGGCCGTCATCGCCAGCGAGCAGGGCATCGACTACGTGAGTAAGAACATGCCGCGTCAGGCCACGACGATTTGGGCCGCGGCCGTCGATGAGGAGCTGACTTCGCGTTCCTACATCGTTCCGGGCATCGGAGACGCCGGCGATCTGGCCTACGGCGAGAAGATTTAGGGAGTGCCCGGTATGCGGTTTTCCGGGCCGGGCGTTTTTTGAGGGTGATTTGCGGCTGGAACGCTCTTTCCGATGAACGGTTTCCGGTCTGGACGATTCCGGCGGATGGGTTCCCTTTCTGGCAGGACGGCTTTCCGGACCGGATTTTTCGGGCGGAGGACTTTTCCGCAGGACGATTTCCCGGATCGAACGGTTCCGGACCGGATTTCACGGCGGCGGAATCTCCTTAGGACGGGGGATTGCGGTTGCAGGATGCGCCGCGACGTCCTGCCCGGCTGCGGAGCGGTATCGCTCCCGGCGTATATGTGCATTATTTTGCTCGTATGGTAAAGAAGAAACTGGCTTTTGTTTTCGGGGTGTTCTGCGCGACCGTCCTGCTGATGGCGGTGCAGAAACCCGTTTTTCTGGCCTACTATGCCGCGGATGCGGCGCAGGCTTCCGCGGGGGAGTGGCTCGGCGTGGTGTGGCACGGCCTGACGCTCGACAGCACCGTCGCGGGATATGTTACCGCCCTGCCGCTGCTGCTGACGCTCGCGTCGCTCTGGGTGCGGCTTCCCGAACGGATATGGCGGCGCGTGCTGAACGTTTACTTCGTGCTGATCGCTGTCCTGACGGCCGCGATCTTCGCCGTGGACGTCGAACTGTACCGGCATTGGGGATTCCGGCTCGATTCGACGGTCCTGATCTACCTTGCCGATCCGAAGGAGGCCATGGCGAGCATCGATTTCTGGCTCGGCGTGCGGCAGACGCTTCTGGCCGCCGCCTATGCCGCGCTGATGATCTGGACCTACCGCCGCGTGGTGGGGCTTTTCGACGGCGAACCCCTGCGCCGGCGCGCCGCACTGCCGTGGAGCTTCGGCCTGCTGCTGCTTGCGGGCTGCGATTTTCTGGCGATCCGTGGCGGTACGGGGGCATCGGTCGCCAATGTCTCGAAAGTCTATTTCAGCTCGAACATGTTCCTGAACCATGCGGCGACGAATCCCGTCTTTTCGTTTCTGACGACGCTCGGCGACCATACCGACTATGCTTCGGAATACCCTTTCTTCGATGAGACAACGCGCACGGCGAAGTTCGACGCCCTGCGCGGCAACGCCCCTGCGTCCGGACCTTCGGAACGCGTGCTCACGAAGACCCGTCCCAATGTCGTGGTCGTTATTCTGGAGAGTTTCGCCCGCACGATCATGGATGCCGACGTCGACGGCCGGCCCGTCATGCCCAATATGCGGCGGTTGCGGGACGAAGGCATCTGGTTCGAGAACTTTTTCGCCAATTCGTTCCGCACCGACCGCGGCGAAGTGGCGGTGCTGAGCGGATTTCCGGCCCAGACGCGCATGTCGATCATGAAGCTTCCGGCCAAGAGCCGCAGCCTGCCGTCGCTGGCCCGGTCGCTGGCCCGCGAGGGCTACGCCACGAGTTTCGTCTACGGCGGCGATCTCAATTTCACCAATCAGGCCTCCTACATGTATGCCACGGGCTGGCAGCAGCTCGTCTGGCAGAGGGACCTTCGGTTCGATACGCCGCCCTCCGACTGGGGGTACGACGATGCGGTGATGTGCGACTGGTTCGCCGACCGCGTGATCGCGCAGAGCGGGACGGGAGAGCCGTTTCTGGCGGGACTGCTGACTCTGAGCAGCCACCGGCCGTTCGACGTGCCGTTCAGTAGGTTCGACGACAGGGAGCTGAACGCCTTCGCCTTCGCCGACGACTGCGTCGGCCGCATGATCGACAAACTCAAGGCTTCGCCCGCATGGGACGACCTGCTCGTCGTGCTGGTCGCCGACCACGGCTACCCGTGGCCGCGCAGTCTGTCCTACAACGAGCCGCTGCGCCACCGCATCCCGATGATCTGGACGGGCGGCGCCGTCGCCGGACCGCGTGTGGTCGAGGAGTACGCTTCGCAGATCGACATCTGCGCCACGATCCTCGGTCAGCTGGAGGTCGCGCACGACGATTTCGACTACAGCAAGGATATTTTCGCCCCGACCCCCCCCCGCAAGTTCGCGTACTACACCTTCAACGACGGCTTCGGCGTGGTCGATGCTTCGGGCGAAGCCGTCTGGGACGCCACGAGCGGGAAAGCGGTTTCAGAGACCTCTCCCGCCCTGATGGACGTGGGCCGTACGATGCTGCAGACTACCTATACCGACATCGGAAACCGCTGACGGCCGGTAAAATACCTGAAATTAGGTATTGCGGGACCTGACATGAATCGTTAATTTTGCAGATATTGAGAATCTTATGTATAGAATTGGACGATACGATGCTGACGACCGCATGTGCGATCTGGTCTGCGACAGCTACCCCGTACTGCTTGTCATGAGCCGTTTCGGCATCGCGCTGGGCTTCGGCGACAAGACGATCGGCGAAGTCTGCCGCGACAGCGGGGTCGATACCGGGACGTTCCTGACCGTGGTCAATACGCATATCGACGGAGAAGCTCCCGATCCCGGCGCTGTTTCGGTCGGAGCGCTGGTGGGCTATCTGCGCAATTCCCACGACTATTTCCTCGATTTCCGGCTGCCGGGCATTCGTCGCAAGCTGATCGAGGCCATCGACTGCAGCCGCAACGACGTGGCCTTCGCCATCCTGCGCTTCTTCGACGAGTATGTCGCCGAGGTGCACAAGCATATGGATTACGAGGAGCACAAGGTTTTCCCCTATGTCGAAGCCCTGCTTGCCGGAGAGCGTCCCGAAGGGTATTCGATCGACGTTTTCCGCCGTCATCACGATCAGGTCGAGGCCAAGCTCGCCGAACTGAAGCGCATCATCATCCGTTATTATCCTTCGGGAAGCACCAACGAGCTGAACGGCGTGCTTTTTGACATCTTCACCTGCGAGCGCGATCTGGCTTCGCACAACGACATCGAAGACCGTCTGTTTATTCCGGCCATCAAACGGCTGGAGGAGGCCGGGGAGACTCCGGCCGACGTCCGGTCCGGGGACGGGGCGCGGAAACGGTCGTCCGGTGCGAAAGGAGGCGTCCGATGAAGGCGCTGAAACTCGCCGTCGCCGAATCTTCGGCTATACTGCGCTGCGGCATTATCGCCCTGCTGCACCGGATGCCTGCGGCGAACGTCGATATTCTCGAAATCGGGGATATCTCGCAGCTTGCCGCGCAGCTTTCGCGCCACCGGCCCGACGTGCTGATCGTCAATCCCGCATCGCTGGGACTCTGTACGCCGCCGCAGCTGCGGGCGCAGACCGGATGCGAGGGCATGCGGTGCGTCGCCCTGCAGCTGGCGATGACCGACGCCGCGACGCTCGGCGCCTACGACGAAGTCCTTTCGATCTACGATTCGGAGGACTGCGTGCGCCGCAAAATCGTACAGCCGGCCGATGAGTCGCCCCGCGAGGAGCGTCAGGAGCCGCTGAGCGTCCGCGAGCGCGAAATCGTCGTCTGCATCGTCAAGGGCATGAGCAACAAGCAGATCGCCGATACGCTCTGCATTTCGACCCATACGGTCATCACGCACCGCCGCAATATCGTGGCCAAACTGCAGATCCACTCCCCGGCGGGCCTGACGATCTACGCCATTGTCAACAAACTGGTCGATCTCTCGGAAATCCGGGATACGATCACCGAAATATAAACGATCATGGGACACGACCACCATCACGACCATACGGTCTCGTCGCTCAACAAGGCTTTTATCCTCGGCATCACGCTCAACGTGGCGTTCGTCGTCGTCGAATTCGCCGTCGGACTCTATTACGGGTCGATGGGACTGCTGTCCGACGCCGGGCACAACCTTTCGGATGTGGCGAGCCTGCTGCTGGCGATGCTCGCTTTCCGTCTCGCGCAGGCGCATGCCACGCCGCGCTATACCTATGGCTACAAGAAGAGTACGGTGCTTATCTCGCTGCTCAATTCGGTGATCCTGCTGATCGCCGTGGGGGTGATCGTCGCCGAGAGTATCGGCCGGATGATGCACCCGGCGCCCATCGAGGGCGGCGCGATCGCATGGACGGCGGGCGTCGGCGTGGCGATAAACGGATTCACGGCGTGGCTCTTCATGAAGGACAAGGACAAAGACCTGAACGTCAAGGGCGCGTATCTCCATATGGCCGCCGATGCGCTGGTGTCGGTCGGAGTGCTGGTGTCGGGACTCGTGATCTCGTGGACGGGCTGGACGATCGTGGACCCGATTGTGGGGCTGGTCGTTGCCGCGGTGATCGTGGCTTCGGTCTGGTCGCTTACGCGCGCCAGCCTGCGGCTTTCGCTCGACGGCGTGCCCGACGGAATCCGGGTGGACGAACTCGAACGGATGATGACCGCCGTGCCGGGCGTCGAAGCCGTGCATCATATCCATGTCTGGGCCATCAGCACGACCGAAAACGCCCTTACGGCGCATGTCGTGCTCACGGACCTGTCCCGGCTGGAAGCGGTGAAACGGGAGCTTAAAACCCGGCTCGACGGGGCCGGCGTGCACCATGCGACGCTCGAATTCGAATCGGTCGCCGAGAACTGCTGCGATTTCAGCGACTGACGGATTCGCAGACGGCTCTGCCTTTCAAATCACCCGGCTTCGCATTCTCAAAATAAAATCCGGCCCGAAAAGGGCCGGATTTTTCATGTGAGCTTCGATGTGCCGGAACGTCATCCGCCGAAAGGTTATGCTTCAGGGTGCAGGGCCATTTCAGAGTAACGGTCCGTTTCTGGTTGCCGGATCATTTTTGGGTGCCGGACCATTTCAGGGCACCGGATCGTATCCGCTGCCGCCCCACGGGTGACAGCGCGACAGCCGTCGCAGGGTGAGCCACGAGCCTTTCAGCGGACCGTGTTTGCGCAGGGCTTCCAGCGCGTACTGCGAGCAGGTCGGCGTAAACCGGCACGACGGGGGTGTGAAAGGCGAGATGCAGAGCTGGTAGAACTTCACCAGTGCGATCAGCGGCAGGGCGCAGATACGCTTAAAGATGCTCCGCGACCGTTTCCAGAATTCGCCGGACTGCATTTGAGATCGTTTTATAGGACAACTCCTCCTTCGAAGAGTAGATCAGCGCCAGATCGAGATTGACCGGCCGGCCGTTGTGCAGCAGCAGCTTTTGCAGCCGGTAGGCCTCCTTGGTGCGGCGGCGCAGCAGGTTGCGTTTATTGGCCCTTTTATGGAACTTCTTGGGTACGGAGAACAACACCTCGGCCGAAGGTATTTCGTCGGCTTCGGCGAACCATACGTACCGGAACGGGAAGATAAAACCGCTCTCGCCGCTCTCGAACATCCGACGTACGGCGCCGAGCGAGCGGAGCCGTTCCGTACGGGGGAGCGAGCAGTCGGGCATAAGCGTATTATTTGCGGGGTTCGGCAGGACGGCGTGCGCGGCTCTTCTTGGCCAGCTTGTGCTGTTGGCTGCGGATGAACTCCTCTTTCTGCGTGTCGGTAATCAGCTCGACGGGGGCTATCTCCTCGCCTTTCTGCACCTTGTTGAGGTAGATGTCGATCGCCTTGACCATCGACGGGGCTTCGGGCGTGGGGGCGTTGGCCAGTACGGTGATTCCGGCGTCGAGTGCGGCGCGCAGCGTGCCTTCGCCGAAGACAGCCACGGCGGGCAGGTTCTCCGTGCCGAATTTCTCGACCAGCGTCTTGACGTCCGACGGGGAGTAGAGCGCCAGCAGGCCGTAATCGGTCAGCGCGATGTCGTCCATGTCCGCAGCGACCGTACGGGCCAGAATAGCCGGATCGAACGACATTTTGAGCTTGGCGAGCGTTTCGGGAAGCTCAGGTTTGTGAGGTTCGCTCAGCGCCAGCAGGAACTTCTCGTCCTTGTGCTTGATGATCAGCTCGATGAACGAGGTGAACGAGCCGTCGGCAAACGAAATCTTGCGTTTGCGGTAGACGATGTATTTTTGCAGATAGAGCGCGACGGCTTCCGTCTGGCAAATGTATTTCATGGTTTCGGGCACCGTGATGCGGGCCTCTTCGCAGATGTGGAAGAAACTGTCTACCGTCGTGCGCGAAGTGAAAATTACGGCCGTGTGCGTCAGTATTTCGACCCGTTGTGCGCGGAACTCTTTCAGCGAAACGCCTACTACGCGGATAAACGGTTTATAGGCGATCTCTACTTTGTATTTCTCGGATAATTCGTAGAACGGGGACTTCTCGATAATTGCAGGCCTCGGCTGCGAAACCAATACTTTTTTTACTTTCAATTCTAACCTAATTTATGTTGTTCTTCAATCACTGAATCATCTTGCCGCAAGCAGCCCTATGAGACTGATTGGGAATATCTCCACGGTGCAAAGGTACAAAATCCAATGCAAAATCGAAATTTTTTTGGAAAGAAACAGATTCAGTGTCTCTCTGAGATATAAGAAGACCGTTGCGAGCAACTCGATGACAATGATGCAGAACCACACGTCGCCCGTGCCCCTTGGGCACAATGCGAAGAGCAGCAGGGCGGGAACCGTGACGATGACGCCCAGCGTGAAATAGGTGCGTTTGAGCAGCATCAGCTGCGAGACGAAGGGCTGCGAGAGCGTTACGGCTCCGGCCAGCCGGACGACTCCCCGCTGGAAAATCCCCACGCACAGACAGGCGAACGTCGCCAGCAGGCTGAGGGCCAGCACGGCGCCCTGCGGGAGTGTTTCGATCAGGCTGTCCGGAATCAGCGAATCGCCGTACTTGACAGTCATGACGCCCACGAAGAGGATGCCGATGGCGGTCGCGACGTTCAGGAAGTGCGAAAAACCGCTGCCGCCCGGATCCTCCATAAGGCGTTTGCCCGTAGCGGTGTCGTGCGATACGCGCGTCAGCAGCAGCCGTATGTCGCCCAGATTGCGGTAGAGCAGTATGGCGTAGGTCGCTGCGAGCAGCAGGACGAAGCCCTGAAAGACGGGGTTTTCGGTGAGGGACGGAGCCGGAGCCGCCGGCAGGATACGGGCCGGAACGAGGGTCGATGCCGGACCGAAGACCTTATCTGCCGGCGCGTCGCGCCAAAGCGTGTCGGCCGCGCCCCGCAGCGGGCCTTCCAGCGAAAAGAACGGCAGCGAGTCCGCTGCCTGCGGCCCGGAATGCAGCGTATCCGCCGCCAGCGAGTCCGCGCCTTGCGCCGGGGCGGGGGCGGCCGGCAGTGCGGTTCGGGGTGTGATGTTCCGGGCTGAATCGCCCGTGCCGGACAGGGCGCGCGTCGTCTCTTGGGCCGTATCGGAGGTGTTCGCCGCGGTTTCTGTGGACGGATAGGCCGCAGAACGGTCCGTGCCGCGGCCTTGTGCCGATGCCGAAGTGTCGGCCGGAGCCTGCTGCGCAGCGGGAGTGGCGGCTTCGCGTACGGACGCGAGGCCGGGTTCCTGCATGGCGGGGAGCGGGACCGGCGCGGTATGTGTCAGCGGAGCGGTCATCCTTCGAAGATGCGTTTGAGCGTGATGCGGATCGTGGTGCCTTTGCCGATTTCCGATTCGATGACGGCGATTTTACCCTGATGGTAGTCCTCGACGATGCGGCGCGAGAGCGAGAGTCCCAGACCCCAGCCGCGGGTCTTGGTGGTGAATCCCGGTTCGAAGATGCGTTTCCAGTTGCCCTTGGGAATGCCTTTGCCCGTGTCTTTGACGTCGATCATCACGTTTTTGTCGTCCGACGAGATATGCACGTTGATCGAGCCGTGGCCCTGCAGGGCGTCGAGCGAGTTTTTCATCAGGTTTTCGACGACCCATTCGAACAGTGCGGCGTTGATGTTGGCTTGCACGGGAGCGATGGCCAGTCCGTTGTAGTCGAGCGTAACGTTGCGCGGGATGCGCTTGCGGAAATACATGACCGATTCGCCCACGATCTCGTTGATATTGGCCGGCGTGAGGGGCGTCTCGGAGCCGATTTTCGAGAACCGGTCCACGATCTTCATCAGGTGCGTGAGGTCCTTGTTCATCTCCTCGACGGCTCCCTGATCCACGTTCTGCGAACGCAGGTATTCGATCCAGCCCAGAAGCGACGAGGTCGGCGTGCCCAGCTGGTGGGCCGTCTCTTTGGCCAGACCGATCCATACGCGGTTCTGCTCGTCGTGTTTCGATGAGCGGAAGGCGATGAATCCCAGCATGATGAAGGCCGTGATGACCAGAATCTGCACGTACGGGAAATAGTAGAGCGATTTGAGCAGCGCCGAGCGGCCGTAAAAGATGATGTGGTAATGGTCGTTCGACCACCAGAACCGCACCGTGCGCGGCGGATTCTCCTCCGTCAGTTTGTCGATCATCCTGCGCAGACGGTCGGGGTGGTCGATGATCTTGTCCGGAATCAGGTGCGACCGGAACACTTCGAGGTTCTCGTTGGTGATGATGAACGGGATGTTGTTGCCGTTGGAGACGATGTCCTGAATGAGCGGGTCCTCCATCGAACCGCCCATCACGTCGCGGTTGACCCGCTCCATGGCGTGCGCCCACAACGCCACGTCATGCTGCTCCTTCTCCTTGAGCCGCTTGGCCATGTTGTTGGTGTAGAGCAGCGAGACCATGCCGAGGACTATGCCCACGATGATGACCACCACGCGGTTGCGGAACGAGAATATGTCGCGGCGGATCTTCATGGCTGTCGGTTATTTGCGCGGCGTGTCCTGCTCGGTGACGATGCGGGTGTATTCCGCGCCGTCGCCGAGTATCTCCGTGGCGCGCAGTACCTCCGGATCGTCTTTGAGCGAGTGTTCGATGACCCCTTCGGAGTACCCGTGGCGCATGACGATGTCGTTGTTGATCGTCTCGACGATCTCCTTGCGGTAGGTCTCCAGATTGGTCTGCGTATCGTCCTTTAGCTCGGCCTCGACACGGTCGAACTTCTCCTTGAGGTCTGCGAACCGGTCCTCCTCGGCGGCCTTTTTCAGTGCTTTGAGGGCGCGGCGGGTGTCCGATTCGTAGGGCACCTTCTTGTCCTTCATGAATTCGGCGAATTCGGCGTAATCCCGGTCCGTGATCGAGAAGTTGCGGATGTCGATCCGCTGATCCGGATGACGCCGCATGTAGTCGTCGCCGAAGTCCTCGATGAATCCCAGTGCATAGAGCGTCATCGCGAAGCGGCTGATGTATTCGGGTTCGGTGCGGATGTCGGGCGTGATGCCGCCGCCGTCGTAGACCTTGCGCCCGGCGCGGGTCCGGTACTCGGTGATGAGCGAGTCGGGTATGGCCTTTACCGAACCCTCCTGCGAGTGGGAGTAGTCGATGGCCTGAATGCAGCGGCCCGAAGGGATGTAGTATTTGGCCGTGGTGAGCTTCAGCATGGCGTTGTAGCCCAGCGGCCGCGGCGATTGCACGAGTCCCTTGCCGTAGCTGCGCTGGCCGATGACCACCGCGCGGTCGAGGTCCTGCAAGGCGCCGGTCACGATCTCCGACGCCGATGCCGAATTGCCGTTGATGAGCACCGCCAGCGGCAGGTCGGGGAGGATCGGCTCCGACGAGGTGCGGTAAACCTGCCGCGAATCTTCCGTGCGGCCTTTGGTGCTTACCACTTCGGTGCCTTTGGGAACGAACATGCCCAGAATCTTGATCGCCTCCTGCATGATGCCGCCTCCGTTGCTGCGGTAATCGAGGATCAGACCCTTCAGCTCTCCCTCGGTGCGCAGCTTTTCGACGGCTGCGCGCATGTCTTCGTAACACCCTTCGGTGAAGTCGCTGTGACGGATGTAACCGATGCCGTCGGCCACCCAGCCCGTGTAAGGCACGCCCGGAATGGAGATGCGCTCGCGCTGCAGGGTGACGGTCTCGGTGCTGCCGTCGAGGTGCTCGACGGTCACCTTGACCTTGCTGCCCGGTTCCCCCTTGAGCCGGGAGCTGACCTGCTCGGTCGTAAAGCCCTTGGCATCCTTGCCGTCGATGGCGAGGATCTTGTCGCCGATCTTCAGCCCGGCCCGGTCGGCGGGCGAACCCTTGTAGGGCTGGGCGATCTTCACCCAGTCGCCCTTTTGGCGGATGAGCGATCCCACGCCGCCGTATTTGCCCGTGGTGAGCAGCTCGAAGTCGGACATCTGCTCCTCAGGGATGAATTCGGTGTACGGATCGAGGTCGCGGACCATGCCTTCGGCGGCCCCTTCCATGAGTTTGTCGGGGTCCACCGGGTCTACATAGCTCAGCGACAGTTCGCGCATCATGTTGACCATGATCTCCATGTTGCGCCCCAGTCCGAAGTCGTTGCGGGCGGCGAAGGTCAGCAGGGCTGCCGCCGAAGCGGCAGCGGCGGCCGTGAGCAGATAACGGTATCCTTTTCTAATCATGTTTTGTCATTTGTATGTACGAATCCAGCTTGTATCCGGCTCTGGCCACGCCGCGGCGTATGCCGTCGATCAGGATCCACTGTCCGTACTGTGAAACTTTTATCTCGTCTTCTCCCAGCAGCGTCAGCTTGAGCAGCAGGCCGTCGGCGCGGAACGTCATTACGCCGTCCTCGTCGGTGCGAAGCGAAAAGCCTGCCGATTTGAAGGCGTTTACGATCTGTTCGCGGTTCTCCCCGACGTCGCCCTCGACCTTGCGCTGTACGAAGCCGAATTTGGGGTAGAAGGCTGCGAGCAGGACGATCACCGCGGGCAGCATCATGCCGCGCGTGGTGTGGAACATCACGTAGAAGGTCTCTTCGAGCGTCAGCGTCGCGAAGCCCGACAGCCGGTTCAGCGCCATGATCGCTGCACATAGAACGCACAAGGCGACGAAATATTTTAACGAGCGGATGAAGTATTTCATAACAGTAGTTTTTGTTGGATTCGTATCGTTGCAATGCCTTTGGTCGGTCGCCGCCGCCGTTGACGCCGTTTGTAATTTCTCCCTTCCCCTCTTTGGGGAGGGCCTTGCCGCAGGCGGCTGTTCCTGTCATCTATTTCCCCTTTCCGATCTTCCCGATGCGGTCGGCGACCTCCTGCATGAGCCATTTGGGCGTGGAGGTGGCGCCGCATATGCCGACCGATTCCGCGCCTTCGAACCATGCGGGGTCGATCTCCGCGGCTTCCTCGATGTTGCAGGTCCGGGGATTGGCCGTGCGGCACACTTCGAAGAGCACCCTGCCGTTCGACGATTTGCGTCCACAGACGAACACCACCGCGTCGAACCGCCGTGCGAACTCCTGCAGATGCTGTTCGCGGCTGGAGACCTGCCGGCAGATCGTGTCGTCGATATGCACGTCGGCGGGATTCGCCGCCCGGCGGCGCATTTCGGCCCCCAGCGCTTCGAACAGGGCGATACTCTGGGTTGTCTGCGAGAGGAAGTACACCGGTCGCGTGAAGTCGATCTGACTGAGGTCCTCCTCCCCTTCGACCACGATCGTCCGGTCGGGGACCTGCCCCGTGAGTCCGACCACTTCGGCGTGGCCCCGTTTTCCGAGAATCACGACCTGCCCTCCGGCCGGGCGCATCCGTTCGTGGGCCTTGACGACGCGGGCCTGCAGGCGGGCGACCACCGGGCAGGTGGCGTCGATCACTTCGATGCCCAGTTCCGCAGCCCGTGCATAGGTCGTCGGTGGCTCCCCGTGCGCCCTGATGAAGAGCCGGCGGCCCGTCAGGCGGGGCATGTCGGCATGGGTCACGGTGCTCAGCCCCAGCTTTTCGAGCCGCTGCACTTCGATCCGGTTGTGGACGATGTCGCCCAGCGAATAGACCGTTTCTCCCCCTGCGAGGGCCTTCTCGGCCTCCGAAATGGCCCGGACCACGCCGAAGCAGAAGCCCGATTTATCGTCGATTTCTATTCGCAAATCCTTCACTGTGCCGTTCGCCCGGCTCGTTTATTTGTTTATACGTTCCAATTCCGTCATAAACCACGCCATCTGCTGCTCGACCGTCATGCAGCTGTTGTCCAGCACGACGGCGTCGTCGGCCTGCCGCAGGGGCGATATGGCACGGCTCATGTCGGCCTTGTCGCGCTCGCGGACATTGCGCTCGATCTCCTCCAGCGACACATTGTCTCCCTTGGCGCGCAGTTCGTCGTAGCGGCGGCAGGCCCGCACCTTGGGGTCGGCCGTCATGAAAATCTTCAGTTCGGCGTCGGGGAATACCACCGTGCCGATGTCGCGGCCGTCCATCACCACGCCGCGGCGGCGTCCCATCTCCTGCTGCATGGCCACCAGCTTGCGGCGCACGGCCGGAATGGCGCTCACGCGGCTCACGCAGTTACTGACCTCGATCGTCCGGATTTTGCCCTCCGCCAGATCGCCGTTCACGTAGATGTCGCTGGCGCCGCGTTCGGGATTGAACCGGAACGTGATCGTAATCTGATCGAGCAGCCTGACGACCGCGTCTTCATCGACGATGCCCGAACGGATCGCTCCGTGTTCGAGCGCATAGAGCGTCACGGCGCGGTACATGGCGCCCGTGTCGATGAAAATGTAGCCCAGACGCCGGGCGATGGCTTTGGCGAACGTGCTTTTCCCGCACGACGAAAATCCGTCTACGGCGATTATGATTTTGTGTTTAGTATCCGACATTGGGGAATATATCAAGGAATGTTGAAAGTATCGTGTAAATACCCAGTATGCCGATGATGAGACCCGCGACGTGGTTGATCGTCAGCATGTGGCGGGGGCGGAAACGGCGGCGGAAGAGGTTGATGACGAAAGCCAGCATCGTCCACCATGCCGCGGCGCCGCCGAAGAATCCCGCGATGATGAACACCGCGCGGATGAATCCTCCCACTCCTTCGTGCGTGATGTCGCCGCCCGAAATCTTGAAGACGGCGAAGAAGGCGAGAATGTAGGGAATTACCATGATGAAGTTGGCGATCGTAAGTCCGAAAATCGAGGCGAAGTCCTGCCACAGCGAGGTTTTGCCCGCGCGGTTGCGGCGGATCTGGGGAACGGGATTCTGGGCGAAGATGTAGACGCCGACGATCACCACGAAGATGCCGCCGATTACGCGTAGCAGCGTGTTGTACTGCTCGATCTGGGTTTGGAGCATCGAATAGAAGAACAGCGCCGCCATGGCCATGAAGGTGTCGGCGCAGGCGACGCCCAAGCCCGATACGATCCCCGAACGGCGGCTTTTCGACAGCGTGCGCTGGATGCAGAGCACGGCCACGGGGCCGACGGTGATCGATGCGGCGACACCCACGCAGATGCCGCGGAACATAACGTCCAGAAATTCAAATCCCATTTTCGCTTGTTGCGGAGTTTTCAGTGAGCAAAGATACTAAAAACCTCCGATATCCGCCAAAGGGAGGCAAAAAAAGGGCGCGACGGGTTGTCTGAAATGGCCGATATGTTGATAAAATATCGAAAACTTTGGCCGCATAGTTGTATATCGGTACTTGTTAGTCAGTATTTTTGCATAAACAACAATCGGGCCTATGGCAGAAATGAAACAATTCGGGATCGACCTCGAACTCGACGATACGATCGCTCAGGGCAACTATTCGAATCTGGCGATCATTTCCCACTCCACCTCGGAGTTCATCATCGACTTCGCCGCGGTGCTGCCCGGCGTGCAGAAGGCGCGCGTCAAAAGCCGCATCATCCTTACGCCAGAACATGCCAAACGGC
Source organism: Alistipes sp. HGB5 (assembly GCF_000183485.2). Classification (NCBI taxonomy): domain Bacteria; kingdom Pseudomonadati; phylum Bacteroidota; class Bacteroidia; order Bacteroidales; family Rikenellaceae; genus Alistipes; species Alistipes sp. HGB5. The sequence continues at coordinate 71,476 of NZ_AENZ01000021.1, forward strand.
TGTTGCGTTCGCTGCAGGAGAACATCGTCCGCTACGAGAGCAACGTGGGCAAGATCGAGATTCCGACCCCTTCGCCGGCCTCCGAGGCGGGGCCGAAGATGGGCGAGGCTTAAAAGATAAATGAGGGCGCTGACATGCAGCGCCCTTTGTTTTGTTCGAAGGCGTGTTCCGGTCCGGCCGGGGTGCAATCCGGTTGTCCGTGCGGTCCGGATTGCCGTTCAGTCCGGGGCGGTTCGGGATGGATGATGGTGCGGAGGGCGCTCCGGTCCGGTAAAAACCGTCCGGGCGTTGCCGGCAAGTCGGGCTGTTTCGCGGGATTCGCGTTGCCCGGCCTCTCTCCGGGACGGTTTCTGCCGGCCGTCGTTGCCGGGATTATCTGTATCCCGGCTTGCGCCGTCCGGTGCCTTCGCAGCCCGTCAGGTCGTCGCCCAGCTCCGCACGGTACCGTTCGGCGACCGCTTCCAGTTTTTCAGCGATTTCGGGGTGCTGCGACAGCACGTTGCAGCGTTCGCCCGGATCGCGCCGCATGTCGTACAGCTCCTTTTCCTCGACACGGCGTGGGATCATCTCGCCGGGCATGCCGTCGTCGCCGGGCGTCCCGTAGGCGAGGTAGTCGTGCGGGAAAATCAATTTATAGGTGCCGTCGGTCACGGCTTCGAGACTGTTGTCCTGATAATAGAGACAGAGCGCGTCGCGGACCGGCGCCGCGTCGGGGTCTTCGAGCAGCGGCAGCATGCTCACGCCGTCGATCTTGTGTGCGGGCAGCGGCGCTTGGGCGATCTGGGCGAAGGTCGGCAGCAGGTCGATGTTCGAGGCCAGCCGTTCGCAGACCGTACCCGCGGGTATCGTCCCTTTCCAGCGGGCGATAAGCGGCACGCGGAGTCCTCCGTTGAAGGTCGTGGCCTTGGCTTCGCGCAGGCCTCCGGTCGATCCGGCATGGTTGCCGTAGGCGATCCACGGACCGTTGTCCGAGGTGAAGATCACCAGCGTATTGCGCTCCAGCCCCAGCTCTTCGAGCGTCCGGAGCACCTCGCCGACGCTCCAGTCCAGCTCCATCATCACGTCGCCGTAAAGCCCCTGTTCGCTTTTGCCCTTGAATTTGTCCGAGACGGCCAGCGGCACGTGCGGCATCGAGTGGGCCAGATAGAGGAAGAAGGGGCGCTCCCTGTTCTCGCGGATGAACTTCACGCTCCGCTCGGTGTAGTCCGTGGTGAGCGTGGTCTGGTCGAGGTTGTAGCCCAGTATCTCGTTGCCTTCGTAGGTCGGCAGGTCGGGGAACTTCCATTTGGGGTGGTAGGGCCACATGTCGTTCGAGTAGGGCAGTCCGTACCACTCGTCGAACCCGTGCTGCAGAGGCAGGAACTTCTTGGCGTCGCCGAGGTGCCATTTGCCGAAGATCGCCGTGGCGTAGTCGCGTTTTTTGAGCACTTCGGCGATGGTCTCCTCCTCGTCGCTGATGCCGTAGGGGCAGCCCGGATTGGGCGCATGGGCGAAGCCGATGCGGTTGGGGTAGCACCCCGTGAGCAGTCCTGCGCGGGATGCGCCGCTGATGGGCTGCGCGGCGTAGAAGTTGGTGTACCGCATCCCTTCGAGGGCCAGCCGGTCGATGTTCGGGGTTTTGTAGCCCAAGGCTCCGGAGAAGGAGAAGTCTCCGTTTCCGGCGTCGTCGAGGTTGATGAGGATGAAATTGACGTGATCGGGTCGTTTCGGCTCCGTGTCGCACGAGACGATCCCTGCGGCGGCCGCGGCCGCCGGCAGAATGGGTAGGTATTTCATGTTCGGTTTTGTTTTTTAATCCTGACGGTTAGTGTTTTGCGCTTTCGGGGGCGTAATGGGTCTCCATGATCTCCCGCATGCGCGCCGACCCTTCGTCGGTGTCCTTGTATTGTCGGCGCAGTTCGAGCATCTCGCGCTTCATCGCTCCGATCACCTCCGCATAGGCCGGGTTGCCGTACTGGTTCCGGTTCTCGTGCGGATCGGTCCGGAGGTCGTAGAACTCCCACGAGGGCGTCGAGACGCAGTCGTCCGAGCCGGTCATGCCGAGCCGGTCGCCGTAGAAGAAGATCAGCTTGTAACGGTCGTTGCGGATGCCCATGTGCGCCGGGCGTATTTCGTGCTGGGTCCAGTAACGGTAATACATGCTGCGGGGCCACTCCTGCGGCGTGTCGCCCGCGAGGTTGCTCCGGAAACTGCGGCCCTGCGCCTGCTGCGGCGGTTCGGCTCCGGCATAGTCGGCCAGCAGCGATGCGAAATCGACGTTGGTGACGATGTCCCCGTTGCGGGTTCCGGCCGGAATCTCCTTCGGGTAGCGGATCACGAAGGGCATGCGCAGCGGTTCCTCGTACATGATCCGCTTGTCGAAGAATCCGTGCTCTCCGAGGAAGTAACCCTGATCCGAGACGTAGATCACGACCGTATTCTCCGCCAGCCCCTCTTCGTCGAGCGTGCGGAGCAGACGGCCGATGTTGTCGTCGATCGCCGCGGCGCAGCGCAGGTAGTCGCGTACGAGTTTCTGGTAGATGGCCCGGCGGTTGGCGACCGAATCCCCCTCGACGCCGCAGAAAGGCAGTTCGGGGTAGTAGGTCCACCAGTTCTCCGGATCGGTGTAGGCCTTGTTCCAGCGCCATGCCATCGTTTCGAGCGGCTGGCCCGCGAACGTGCGGCCCGACTTCGCGGGGCCGAATTCGAGCAGGTTTTCCGGTTCGGGGAACCTCACACCGTCGTAAAGGTGCGCGAACCGCTCCGGGAAATCGCACGGTTCGTGCGTAGCCTTGAAGTGGCAGAACATAGAAAAGGGCTTCGTCCGGTCCCGCTCTTTGATCCAGCGGATCGCCTTGTCGGTCACCAGATCGGTCGAGAATCCCTTTTCCACCGCGCCGCCTACGCCCTTGTCGTCGTCCATCCAGTTTTCGGCCGTCTTGAATACCGGGTCGCGGTAGGTGCCCTGATCGTGGAAAACGCTGTAATAGTCGAATCCCGCCAGTTCCTTTTTCAGATGCCATTTGCCGATCAGCGCCGTCCGGTAGCCGGCCTGCTGCAGCCGCTTGGCGATGTTGTCCTGTTCGGGACGCAGTGCGTCGTCGAGCGTGTAGACGCCGTTCAGGTGGCTGTACTGCCCGGTGAGGATCGCGGCCCGGCTCGGCACCGAGATCGAGTTGGTGCAGAACGCGTTGTCCAGCACGCACCCTTCGGCGGCAAGGCGGGCGATGTTGTCGTTGGCGGCGTACGGCGCCAGAATGCCGCCGTAAATGCCCCAGCTCTGCGAGGTGTGGTCGTCCGAGAGAATGAAGAGAATATTGGGATGCTCCTGCGGCGCTCGGTCCGTGCATCCTGCGGTCACGGGGAGAATTCCGACGGCGGCCGCGCATAATTTGAATCCGCGTGTATCCATACTGCTAATATACGTAAATTTCGTCGATAAACAGAAACGGACGCAGATTCCGGTCGAAATAAGCTTCGGGAAGCTGTTCGGAGCGTATGACCCGCAGTTTCACGTAGCGGGCCCGGAGCGCCGGGGAGAAGTTCGCTTCGTGGCGCAAAATGCGTTTGACGGCGCCGTAAGGAATTTCCGGATAGTGCTCGCCGTATACCTCGCGGAATGTTTCGCCGTCGTCCGAAACCCATACCTTCGCTCCTGCGGCGTCCATGATGTGCGACCCGTAGTCCAGCAGGGCGTTGAACGCCACCTGCGCGATCTCCTCCTGCCGTCCGAGGTCGATCACGGCCTCCATGTCGTCGTCCTGCCAGCCCGCCCAGTTGCCGTAGGTGAAGACCCGCTTGCCCCGCAGGCCGTCGTTGAGCGCGGCGGCCGCGTATTTGGGGTGCGGAGCGGTCAGCAGCCGGATCGGCTTCATGGTGGCCTTGTTGAAGGTCACCTCCTCGCGGAAGGGTTCGCTGCGCCGTCCGTCGGGCAGGACGGCGACCGCCCGGACCGCCGCCGGCGATCCGATCCACACCGTGTCGGTGCAGAGGGGCGACTCTTCCGTCGGCTCGCTGCCGTCCAGCGTGTAGCGGATGTCCGCTCCGGGCAGCGACGAAAGGGTCATCCCCACCGCCTTGCGGGCGTAATCCGCGGTGAAGGCGCCGGTTATGTCGTAGAAATGGGGGAAGTGGCTGTAACCGTCGCGGTCGTAGAACCCGACGAGCCGGTCGAGCCGCATCATGAAGTCCGTGAAATCCTTCTCCCTGTCCGACCACGCCCTTTCCGCGAGCGCCGCCAGCCGGGGCAGCAGCATGTGTTCCAGAATCGTATCGGTCCGCATGTAGGTCGTCCACACGTTGGCCTGCACGCCGATAATGTGACGGGCCTGCTCCGGCGTCAGCTCTTCGGGAACGGGTTCGGTGTCGTAGACCTTTTTCAGTGGAATATAACCGCCGATGGTCGGCGGTTCGGTGTCGATGTTCGCCGACTGGTAATAGTCGAAGTAAAGCGACGAGTTGGGCGACATGATGACGTCGAAACCCTCGTCGGCGGCCCGGATGCCGCCTGCCGTTCCGCGCCACGACATGACCGTAGCGTCGGGCGACATGCCGCCGTCCACGATTTCGTCCCAGCCGATCAGCCGTCGCCCGTGGCGTGCGAGGAACTCCTCGATCCGGGTGTTGAAGTAGCCCTGAAGCTTGTCTTCGGCGCTGTGGCGGGCGTCGGCTTTCAGCCCCGCCCTGCGGATCAGCGACTGGCATTCGGGACACTCCCGCCACCGCGTGCGCGGCGATTCGTCGCCCCCGATGTGGATGTACTTCGAGGGGAAGAGTCCGATCACCTCTTCGAGGACCTTTTCCACGAAATCGAAGACCGCGGGATTGCCCGCGCAGAGGATGTCGCGGCGCACGCCCGGCTGCGAGGTGATGACGTACGGCCCGCCCGTGCATCCGAGTTCGGGGTAGGAGGCGAGCGCCGCCGTCATGTGGCCCGGCATGTCGATCTCCGGAACGACTTCGATATACCGGCGTGCGGCATACTCGACGATGTCGCGGATCTGCCGTTTGGTGTAGTAGCCGCCGAAGGTGCCCGGCTCGCCCGCGAGCGTCGTGTCGCGGCGGAAAGCCCCGGTTTCCGTCAGGCGGGGATAGGCGTCGATCTCGATCCGCCACCCCTGATCGTCGGTCAGGTGCCAGTGGAAGACGTTGAGGTTGTGCAGCGCTGCCAGATCGATGATCCGCTTCACCTCTTCGACGGGATAGAACGTGCGCCCCACGTCGAGCATCACGCCCCGGTAGCCCAGATACGGTTCGTCGGCGATGCGGACCGCCGGGAAAAGCACTTTGGCTGCTTTTGCGGCGCCCATCGCCTTGCGGAGCGTCTGGATGCCGTAGAACACGCCGGCGTCGGACTCCCCGCTGACGGTGATGCGGTTCTCGGAAACCTCTATTTCGTACGCTTCGCCGCCTTTGCCCGGCGCGTCGGCCCGCAGGATGACTGCCCTGCCGTCGTCGCAAAGGCCGTCCGGACCGGTGATTTCGGGGGCCGAGCCGACGACCGATTCGACATATCCGGCGAGAAACTCCGCATTGGCGCGCATGCCGTCGCCGTCGCCGGTGCATACGATCCGGGTGCGGGCGTCCAGTTCGAAATCGCCGCCGTCGCCGGGCGCGATTTCGCCGGGGCGCGGCACGATCCGGTAATCGGCGGTCGTTTTGCCGCTCTCGCCGCAGGCCGTGAGCGCGATGCAGGTCAGCAGCAGGTGGAATGAAAATTTCATGTCACGGTTTTTCAGGAAAGTGGTCATTAGAAACCGCCTCCCCGTAAATTCGGTTTTACGGGGAGGCTCGTTTCGTTCGGACGGTTATTGGGCGAGAACGCCGTCCCATGTATACCCCACCTCGATGCGTTTGTCCGGGGTGAAGATGTAGGGGGTGTTTGCGGACGCCCGGTGGATGAGGGCGTCGGGCTGTTTGCCCGTGGCGTCTTTGAAGAGGTAGGTCTCCGTTTCCGTCATCGGAGTGTCCTCTTCGATACATTTTACGCTGGAGCCCGGAACCATCGCCTTGCCTTCGGTGTACTCGTTGAGTTTCCAGTAGCCCAGCAGACCCGGCGTGTCGGCCGGAACCGCATAGCGGTTGTTGTTCAGCTCCTCGACGCTGCGCGCTACGGACCAGAACCGGACCTGACAGTAGCGGTAACGCAGGCTTCCGAGGTTGCCGGAAGCGGATTCGTTGCCGAAGCGGATGCCGTTCAGGGCGTAGAACTGCGTCGCGGCATAGCCCGATTTGGCCGTGTAGCCGACGTTGCCGTTCACGTAGAGCGTGATGTCACCTTCGTCGCACACGATGGCGATATGGTGCCAGATGTTCGACTGGAGCGGGATGGAGGAGATCTGTTTGCCGGAGCGGCTGACCATGCCGTTGATCAGGCTGTTCTTCGTGCCGCCGCCGCTGTCGCCCAGACGGAGCATGAAGCCGTCCTGAATGATCTTCGTGCCGCCCTGCTCGTAGTAGCCGATGGCCGACGCGAGCCATGTCGTCGTGTTGCCGGTGTAGATCTGACTGGGGTTGAACAGCGTTTCGAAGGTCCACGACGAGAGTTTGTAATCTTCGGCGAAACGTGTTTGCAGATAGCTGTTGCCCGTGATCTCGACTACGTTCGAATAGGGAACCGGCGTTGCGGCCAAGACGAATGCGTCGGCGCCTTCGAGCACCTGCATGGCTTCCCCTTCGGCCTTTACGGCGATGGGCAGCGCATGGACGAATCCCGTCTTGTTCTGCTCCGTGGTGAGCGGATGCAGGGTGATTGTCACCGGATTGGAGACGACCTTGCCTGCGGGGATCACCGCGCTGCTTTCGAATTCGTAGTTGGTGTTGGGAAGCAGTGTGTAGGAGGTGTTGTTCTGTTTGTTGTACTCGTCGAGGGCCTTCTCGTCCACGTATACGGTGAGTTTCAGGTCCCTGCCCAGCGGTTTCGAGATGCGGGGCGTGACCGTGTAGACGCTGCCGTCGTCGGGAATGACGAACGAGACCGATTTGGCCGTTCCGACCGCTTCGTTCAGGAAGAGTCTGCCGGGGCCCGTTACGTCGTCGTATTTGAGTTCGGCGTTGTCGCAGGACACGAGTCCCGTCACGATCGCTGCGACGGCCGATAAATAAAATGCCTTGATTTTCATTGCAGTGGTTTTATTCGGTTATTCGTTCGGAACCTCTTCTTCGTTCTCGGACCGATGTACGGCGTTGATGGCTTGCCGGGTCCACGGATAGAAGCCCGATTTGCCGGACAGATAATATTCGTATTCGATGTGGTAGGAGCCTAATCCGCCCTTGCGGTAGGTCTTGCCCTCCCATGTGGGTTTCCAGAGAGCCTGCCCCAGAAGCCGGTTGATGCCGCCCGTGTAGGAGCCGCCGCCCTCGGCGGCGTATTGTTCGAAGTTGACCGTGGTGTAGAGCTTGCGGATCAGCTCTTCCGGCTCCATGTATCCCGAACCGTTCCGGATCACCGTGCTGATGTAGGTGTTGAGTCCCGAATCGGAGGAGGTGCTGTACGCCTGCCAGATGAAGTAGTCGAAATAGGGCATGCAGCGGCCTTCGACGGCGTTGATCTCTCCGTCGATGACCAGCAGTTTGTCCGTGCCCGATTTCGGTCCGAGGTATTTGCCCAGCTCGTCCACGAAGATGTAGAAGTTGTCGCGGTTGGATAGCTCGCGTTTGCAGCCGGCTCCGCCGACGTTCGGCTCGTAGTCCAAGTCGATGCCGCTGTAGCCGCCCGTATAAACGCTGTCGGCGAGCATGCGGGCGTATTTGCGGATGGAGGCTTCCTGAGCGGCCCGTTCGTCGGTGCCGTCGGCGGCCCGCCAGCCCGACGGAGTGTCCCATTCGGGCTTCCAGCCGAAATACTCCTCTTTCTGGGGGTTGTTCTGGTAATCGCCTCCGATCACGTCGACTCCCACCCAGCCGGTAATGGTGGTGCACACCACTTTGGTGCCTTTTACCCGCTGGACATACTCCATGTCGGCCTTCATGGCGTCGGTCAGGACGCTGGGACGCCACCGGCCCCAGATGGCCGCCAGATAGAGGCTGTCGGGAAGGCCCCGGAGCGAGTTCTTGAGGTTGGTGGCGTTGGCGCCCCAACCGCCGAACCATCCCCATGCCATGTCGTAATCGGTCTCCGCCTTCCATTTGCGCAGGGCGGCGTAATAGGCGTCGTCGTGCCCGTCGCCCTTGAGGAACACCTTGCTTTCGGGCTCCGTCCAATCCTCGCAGGAGACCAGAGCGGACGCGAACAGCAGCAGGGACAGACACATCAATAATATCTTTTTCATACTTGTCGTTTTTTTTCGGGTTACATTGAGAAATTGCCGGTCGGCAGAAGCGTTCTACCAAGCGGGTTTGTCCGTTTTTACATCCCACCACAGCCGGGTTCCGAACTTGTCGCCGCCGGCGCCCAGCAGGGCCACCGCCGCATCGTAGTTGTCGGCGTTGCGCGTCTGTTCGTTCGGAGCGAAGGGGATTCGCGAAGCGCCTTCGGTCGGCAGGTTAGGCTCGTTCGAGGCGTTGGTGCTGGTGGGCGTGGGGTAGAACCGCGGATATCCCGTGCGGCGCTGCTCGGCCCACGCCTCCGTTCCGAGCGGATAGAGGGCGATCCATTTCTGGGTGATGATCTTCTCGCGCTGCTTTTCCGCCGAAAGGGCGCCGTCCCATGCGACGGTGACGCTGTAGGCCGTGCCCGGCGTATAGTTGTTGGCCCTGCGCGGATCGGAATAGGCGGTCGGCGCGGCCGTGCCGGCGATGTAGGACGTGTAGTTTTCGGCCTGATACTGCTCGAACGAAAGGCGGATGCCCTCTTCGTAGAGCGTCTTGGCGTCGCCCGTCACGTCCCATCCGTTGACGGCCATTTCGGCCTTCAGGAAGGCCACTTCGGCGGCGTTCATCCACATGAGCCGGTCGAGGGCGTTGGTTTTCGGAAGCGAATAGTAGTCCTTCCACTGGCTGGAGGAGTAGGCGCCTACGCGCGAGCCGTGGTACTCGCTGTCCCGGACCGCAGGGTTGAAATATTTGGAGAGGCGCGGGTCGTCGAAGCTCTTCATGTAGGTGACGATCTCGGCCGCCGCATGCACGTCGCTGTAATCCTCGACCAGCCAGCGGAGCGGATTCTGGTCGTTGGTCTGGGAGACGTCGAGCGAGGCGTTGTCCGCGTTCGATTCGATCACGCCGTAGGGGTGCGCGACGGCCTCTTCGGCATAGCGTTCGGCATCGGGCGACACGTTCGAGATGCGCATGGCCAGACGGAGCTTGAGCGAATTGGCGAACCGGATCCATTTGGCGAGGTTGCCGTTGTAGACGTAATCCGCCGATGCGGCTTCTGCGACCACGTCCGTTCCGGCGAGGGTGATGTAGGTCTCCAGCACGTTCACCGCATGGTCGAGGTCTTCGAGCATGAAGCCGTAGACGGCCTCCTGCGACTGGTAGGGAGCGGTCAGGTCGTCGTTGTTCTCCATCGTGCGGTAGGGAATGGGCCCCTGAATGTCGGTGACGCGCTGCATGGCCGCCACGCGGATGATCTGGGCGAGCGCCATGCGGTAGTCGTCTTCCGGCTCTTCGAGTTCGGCCTTGATGGCCCGCCAGTTGCTGTAAATGTTGGTCATGGGCACCTCGTAGGGAGGATTGGCCCAGTCGTTGGCGATTCGGTAAAAGGCGAACATGCCGGTGTTCCATCCCGCATCGGTCGATTTGGCGTAGGCGAAGTAGCGGCCGTAGGCGCCTCCCGACACGTTTTCCACGATCTGATATTGGTTCTTGACGGTGGGAATCACGTTGTACTGCATGCTTTTGATGTAGTTCCAGACGTCGCGGTCTATCGTGCTCGGCTGGTCGGGGTTCCGGTTGTAGGTTTCGAAATTGCCCGTGCAGGACAATGCCGCCAAGGCGACGGCGCCGAACAACAGTCTGTTTATGATGTTCATGTATTTTCTCATAACGGTCTTAAGGCTTGGTTAGAACTTAAGTTGGACATTGAAACCGAGGCTTCGCAGGCTCGGCTGCATGAAGTAGTCGATACCTTGGAGGTAGGAACCGGTGGAGGCCGTGAGTTCGGGGTCGAACGGGGCCTTGCAGTAGATCATCCAGAGGTTGCGCCCTACGAGCGATGCGGTCAGCTTGACCCGGTCGCCCATCCATTTCTTCGGGAAGGTATATCCGATGCTCGTCTCCTGAAGGCGGACGTTCGTGGCGCTGTAGGTGTAGTGGGAGAGCAGCTGTCCCAGACCGACGGTCTCGTAGTAGTGCTGCGCGTCGATCCTGCCGTTGTTGATGGGCACGCCGCCGGCGTCGCGCGCATCGGCGCTCGCCTTCGATACTCCGAGTCCGTCGAGAAAACCTTGGGTGGGCGATACCACGATGCCGCCGAAGCGTGCGGAGAAGAGCAGCGAGAGGTTGATGCCCTTGTAGGAGAAATCGTTGCGGAAACCGGCGTTGTAGTCGGGCAGCACCGAGCCGAGCTTGATGCGCTCGTCGGTGACCATCAGCTTCGGGTCGTTGGGGTTGATGTAGATGTAGCCGTTCTCGTCGAGCCACAGGTCTCCGTAGGCGTACAGGTCGCCCATGGTGCCGCCTTCGGTCATGATGAAGTTGGCGCCGCCCATGCTGGCGACCTCATACTCCTTGAGCGTATAGTATTTGTCCGTCTGCGGGTCGTAGTAGTTGTTCATCAGCTCGACGACCTTGTTCTTGTTGTGGCTGAGCGTGAGGCTGGAGCTCCACGCGAAGTCCCTCCATGTCTTGTCGTATCCGATCGAAAGCTCGAAACCCTTGTTTTCGACGTTGCCCGTCTGCGCGTACATGTTTTCGTAGCCGGCCGAACCAGACAGGGGCACGAGGAAGGTCTGGTGTTTGGTGTTGGACTTGTAGTAGGTGAAGTCCAGCGAGAGCGAATTGGCGAACAGTCGGGCGTTCAGACCCACCTCCCACGAGGTCGTGTTCTTCGGGCGGAGATTCTGGATCGGTCTGGTGGCGCTCGTGGACCACGAACCCTGCTTCCATTTGTAGGTCAGGTAGGAGATGCCCCAAAGAATCGGGCTGCCCACTTCGGCCCACGAAGCCCGCACCTTGAGATAGTCGATGAACGAGGGGAGCTTCACCATTTCGTGAATCAGTCCCGAAAGGCCGACCGAGGGGAAGCAGTACGACAGGTTGTTCGTGTAGGCCGGATTCGAATGCCATTCGTTGCGGACCGTGGCCGTGAGGTAGAGCATGCCCCTCCATCCGGCCTCCACGCTGGCGAATACGGCCTGCTCCTGCTCGCGTTTGCGCTCCTGAAGCCGTTGGCCCGATGCGCCGTAGGGGTTGGTGTTGGTCAGCGAGAAGAAGTTGGGCAGTTCGAGCGGACCGCGCGCTCCGGCGATGCTGGAGAGCTGGTCGGAGATGCTGGCGCCGACATTGGCGAAGAGCGAGAACTGCTCCCAGTGCTTGTTTACGGTGGCGATGAAGTCGCCGTAGCGGTGGGTGTCCTCCTCTTTGGTGAATTCGAAGAATCCGTTGTCGCCGCCGGCGAACAGCGGGTCGGTCGATGCGTAGAGCTTGCGCGACGATTCGCCGACGCTCAGGTCGGCTTTGGCGCGGCCGGCGAGGGTGAGCCAGTCGGTCACCTTGTAGGTGAGGCTCGCGTTCATCATGGAGCGCCGCCGCTTGTTGTTCTGGATGTTGCGGTGCATCATCCACAAGGGGTTCTGCATGTCGAGCGCGCCGCGGCTCCACGCCCAGTTCTGCACGTAGCGTTTTTTGTTCGAATCATAGATCTCGAACATCATCAGATCCTCGACGCTTTCGCCGCGCGGGTAGGTGTAGAGCGAGGTCAGCGGGTTGAAATAGCGTCCTGCCGAGAGCATGTTCTGGTCTTCGGTCTCCACGTAGCTGAAGCCTGCATCCAGCGTCATCCGATCCTGCAGGAACGAGGTCGTGTTGCGAACCGTGACGGAGTGTTTGTCGTATGAGTTGTTGGGCAGGATGCCGTTGGCATAGACGTGCATCAGCGAGGCGTAGGTCTGATTCTTCTCGTTACCTACGGAGATGCTGGCGTTGGTCTGCGTGTTGGCCGCCGTGTTGAAGAAATCTTGCGGGTTATAGGACGAAGGGGTCGCCAGTACCCCCCCCCCAGCTGGAATAGGTTCTCGGCTGGTTGCCGTATTTGGTCTGGAACTCAGGCATTTTGAGCGGCGAGGAGAAGGTCGTCTGGTTGGAGAACGAAATCTGGGGCCGGCCGGCCTTTCCCTTCTTGGTGGTGATCACGATCACGCCGTTCGCCGCGCTCGATCCGTAAAGCGCCGCCGCCGAGGGGCCGGTGAGCACGGTCATGGATTCGATGTCGTCCGGGTTGAGGTCCGTGAGACCCTCGCCGCGGGGCTGCGACTCGAATTCGCTCTTTATCTCGCCGTTGTTATTGTTGAAGAGGGGAATTCCGTCCACCACGTAGAGGGCGTTGTTGCTGCTGATGATGGATTTCAGACCGCGAAGCACTACGCGGGTGGCGCCGCCGATGCCCGATGCCGACGAATTGATGACCGCGCCTGCGATTTTACCGTTCAGCGAATTCATCAGATTGACGTCCTTCACGATGCTGATATCCTCCGAACTCACCTGCTGGGCGTTGTAGCTGAGCGCCTTTTCCGAGCGCTTGATGCCGAGGGCCGTTACGACCACGGCGTCTACGGCCTGCGACTCTTCGTGCAGCGTGAAATCGATCTGCGTGCGATTTCCGACGGTGACCTCTACGGGGCGGAAGCCCAGATAATTGACGACCAGTACGGCGTTTCCAGCCGAGGGGGATATCTGCAGCAAGTAGTCTCCGTCGGCTCCGGTGCTCATGCCGACGGTCGTCCCTTTGACGATGACGGCCGCTCCGACAACGGGGTTTCCCTGTGCGTCGAGAACCTTGCCGGAAACGAATCGGGGTTGTGCGCTCACCTCTTTGCGGACCGCCGAGAGCACGACGTTCGAGGCGTCGATGCGGTAAGCCACGTCGGTTCCTTTGACCATCTGCGTCAGTGCGGTCTCGACGGAGGCATCCGTGCAAGAGACGCTGACCTTCTGGGAAATGTTCACGTTCGTGTCGATGGCGAAGAGATAACTGGATTGTTTTTCGATGGCGTCAATCACCCGTTCCATCGGAACGTCCGCCATCGTGATCGTGATCCGGGGCGGTGCCGGCTGGGCAAAAGCCGCGACGGATGACAAAGATAGAGATACAGCAAATAGCAGCGAATATAAACTCCTGATTTGCAGAATCAATTTTTTGTTCATACTTTTGTATAAATTCTAGGGTTTAAGTAGGTTTTACGCCTGAAGAATGTACCTATGGATGCGCCAACATTCATAGGTTTTCTTTTTTTATCAGGACTTGATACGGAAGAAAAGGGTTCTCGGTTACTTTCTCATAGGCATCGGGCTGTTGGGTTCGTACTTCATTCGTTATCTGATATAGAGCGTATTGGTCGTAATATCTCGTTCGTACCTGAAATCGGCCGCGTGCTGCAGCACCGCGAGGGCGTGGTCTATCCCTTCGCTGATGCGGAGCTTGCATCGCTGGAACTCGATCTGGGGCAGGTCGTCGCGCAGAATTTCCACGTTGATGTCGTAGCAGCGTTCGAACTTGGCCATGACCTCCTCGAACGTCATTCCCGTTATGCAGAGGATGCCGTCCGTCCAGAGCAGTTTGTCGGCGTTCTCCTGCGCGTGAAGCTGCAACTTTCCGTTTTCCAGATGGACCGTCTGGTTCGGCTCCATCGTAATCCGGTCGCTGCGGTCCGTCCGGTTGCAGACCTGAACCTTGCCGCGGAGCAGGTCGGCGCTGAAAATCCCCTTCTCTTCGTTCGCCTCTACGTTGAATTTGGTGCCCAGCACCCTTACGTCGCAGGCGAACGTCTCGACGACGAACGGATGCTGCGGGTCGCTCTTGACGTCGAACATCGCTTCGCCCGTGACCTTCACCCGGCGCTCTCCGCGTGCAAAAACCGCCGGATATTCCAGCGTCGTGCCCGAATTGAGCCATACGGTCGTGCCGTCGGTGAGCGTCATGCTGATGCGCTCGCCGTTGGGTACGAACACGCTCAGCGAATTGTTGGAAGCCTTGCGGTCGAACATCTTCGTAGCTGCGAAATAACTCACTCCGAGACATAAGCACAGGACTGCCGCGATGCGCATGCTCCATGCGCCGATACTGCGCAGCGTCGGGAGCGGACGGCGCTGGGGTTTCCGGCCGGCGGGGCGGTTTACGCGGGCTGCATTGAGCATATTGTCCAGCCCGTCGAAATATTTCCGGTTGGCCGGATCGGCGTCGAGCCAGTCCAATACCGTCCTGATTTCGTCTTCCGACGCTTCGTTCTGCAAAAACTTGTACAGTAATAAATCGTCCATCTTCTCTTTTTCTCTCTGTTAGTAGTAATAACAAACAAATGCACCGTGTTAGTAGTGAAACGGTGCATTTATTTGTTTAATAATTTATTTTATTAAATCAAGTTGCTGACAGCCAGCAGTATGATCAGCGCGAAAATATAGTCCTTGAATTCTTCCCTAAGTATTTTCAGCGCCCGCCGCATCTCGAAATTGACGTGGGTGAAGGCGATGTTCAGCTCCTGAGCAAGCTCTTTGTAGCTTTTGTTCTCGTAGCGGCTGCCTTCGAAAATGCGCCGCGTAAGTTCCGGCATCCGGCTGACGGCGCGGTCGAGCATCGTCTGCATCTCCTCCACGAACAGCGTGTCGGGAACGCAGGCCGCCAATGACTGAATGTCGGACTGGATCAGCCGCTGCTGGGTCGAATGCAGCTTTTTCTCGATCTGCAGGTGCAGCAACCTGACCTTCAGGTGGTTCAGGCACTTATTTTTGACGATGGTCAGCACGTAAGCCGGGGCGTTCACATCTTCCGGCAGCCGGTCCCGCTCCTCCCAGAACGCCATGAAACTGTCCGACACCAGATCCTCCGCAATTCCCCGGTCGCGCACGTAACGGTAGGTGACCTCGGTAAACCGGGGATTGTAGTCGGAATACAATCTCCCGAACTCCGCGGAGGTAATGCAGGTTTTGGTCGGTTTCTGGTGCATCGGGGGTAATTAATATGCCAAAATTAAGACTTTTAGTATTATTTGCAAAATCAAAATCCCCCAAATCGAAAACGCTCTGCCTCAAATCGTTGTTGCGGGGCCGCGAAATCTGTTTTTCCGGCCGGAAAGATTTTTGTCCCGCCGCGCGGAAATCGAAAAAAACGGACCGGAAAGATAGGGCGTATCTTTTCCCGGTCCGGATTATAATATAAGTTGTCTGCGGATGCGTCGCGATCTGTCAGACGGTTTTACAAGGCTTCGGCGACCACATAGGTGCTGCCGCCGATGAAGATCATGTCGTCGGCGCCGGCCAGCTCCTTGGCGCGGGCGACTGCGGCGGGAACTTCGGTGACGGTCTCGCCGTGCAGCCCGTAGATCGCGGCTTTGGCGGTAAGCTCGGCGGCAGAGAAGGCCCGTTCGGTCTTCGCCTGCGTGAAGATATAGTGGGCGTCGTGCGGCAGCAGGGGGAGGATATGGGCGAGGTCCTTGTCGCGGACGAAGCCGATCACGCAGTAGAGTTGTTTGTGGGGCGTGGCTTTGAGCTGCCGGGCGACGTAGGCGATGCCGTGAGGGTTGTGGCCTGTGTCGCAGACCGTAAGCGGCTGTTCGCCCAGCTTTTGCCAGCGGCCCATGAGCGAGGTGTTGGCTGCCGTGTCGCGCGCACCTTCGAGGAAGGCGCGGCGGGAGATGGTCAGCGGCGTCTCCTCGTGCAGGAAATCGACCGTTGCGGCTGCCGTGACCATGTTGCGGCGCTGGTAGTTGCCCCCCAGATCGAGATCGACCTCGAAGTTGCGGTTGTCGCGGGTGCGGTGCATGCAGAAGTGCTGGCGGTCGGTTCCGCAGGGGCAGGGCTCGCACGAGAACTCCTGCTCGGCGTAGATGACCTTCGACTTGTTGGCGGCGGCGGTCTGCTCGATGACCTCGTTGTAGCGGGGATCGCTCTCGCCGATGACTACCGGAATGCTCTTTTTGATGATGCCGGCCTTCTCGGCGGCGATTTTCGGCAGCGTGTCGCCCAGCAGCGCCGTGTGGTCCAGCCCCACGTTGGTGATGACGCTCACCAGCGGCACGATGATGTTCGTGGCGTCGAGACGTCCTCCGAGTCCCGTTTCGATCACGGCCACCTCGACGTCGCTCTGCGCGAAGTAGTCGAAAGCCAGCGCGGCGGTCATCTCGAAGAACGACAGCTCCAGCTCGACCATCTTGCCGTGGTGCTTGTCCACGAAGTTCACCACTTTCTGTTTGGGAATCATCTCTCCGTCCACCCGGATGCGTTCGCGGAAATCCTGCAGGTGGGGCGAGGTGAAAAGCCCCGTGCGGTAGCCCGCCTGCTGGAGCACCGATGCGATGATATGCGACACGGAACCTTTGCCGTTGGTTCCCGCCACGTGGATCGTGAAAAAGTTACGCTGGGGATTGCCTATGTGGCGGCAGAACGCGGTGATACGCTCCAATCCCGGCTTGTAGGCCGTCGCGCCTTTGGCTTCGAAGACCGGCAGCGACGAGAAGAGGAATTCGAGGGTCTGGGTGTAATTCATATCGGGTTTCGGGTTTTATTTTACGAGGTAATTTTTCCTTTTGACCCGGTAGGCGATGTAGTAAAGCACGCAGAGCAGTGTCAGGTACTCGGAAATGCGGCCCAGATAGTCGCCGTATCGGGTGTAGAAGGTGAGTTCGGAGTTGAGGGGCACGGCGGCGGAGATCACGCCCCGCTTTTCCCAGCCGAGGGTCTCCCCGATGTCGCCGCGGGCCGATATGAAGCCCGACATGCCCGTATTGGCCGATCGGGCGATGGCGCGGCGGTGTTCGATGGCCCGCAGCCGCGAGATGGTGAACAGGTGCTTGTAACCCGGCGTGTCGCCCCACCAGCCGTCGTTCGAGATGATGGCCATGAACTGCGCTCCCCGGCGCACGAAATCGCCGTAGAAGTCGCCGTAAAGTCCTTCGTAGCAGATGGCCGGGCCCATGCGCATGCCGGCGTGCCCGAAGGCCGTACCGTGCTGGCCCATGCCGATCTGCCCCACGACGCCGCCCAAGTCGATGACCAGAAACTGCATGAGGTCGAAGATGACCGTCGGGGTGTTTTCCACGCCGATCACCAGCTTGCCTTTGTGGTGCAGCTGCGTGTGGCCTGCGGAGTCGAGTCCCACGGCCGTGTTGAAGTCGTCGTAGTAGCCTTCGCCGTAAGGGTTGCCCTCGGCCGTGCGGGGCTGCAGCCCCGCCGCGTAATAGCGGTTGGTGAAGGCCCCGGTGACGAGCAGCGCCTGCGGATGGCTGCTGCGGAGCGTGTCGGCCAGCTCCTGCCAGAACGGTCCCGGCTCGTTGTCGAACCGGGTCTCGGTGAGTCCCGGTTCCCAGTAATGTCTCGGCACGGCCGTTTCGGGGAGCAGGATGAACTGCGCTCCGGCGGGGACTTCCGTCAGCAGGTCGACGATGTTGCGCTCCTGCCACTCCGCGCGGCCGTTGAATTTGTCGTAACAGTCCACGTTGGGCTGGACGACGCTCACTTCGGCCGTCCCTTCGGCGGGCTGCTGCCAGCTCCACCAGATGCCCAGCGATACGGCGGCCGGGACGAGCAGCATGCCGGCCGCCGCGGCCCAGCGGGCCGCATTGCGCCGTGCGCGGATCGCCTCGAAGAAGAGGATATTGCAGAGCAGCACCCACAGCGAACCGCCGAAGACGCCCGTATATTCGTACCACTGCACGAGCCATGCCTCGTGCGAGAATCCGTTGCCCAGAATCAGCCACGGCCACGAAAACTCGCCGACCGTGTACCAGTATTCCGTGGCGATCCACCCTGCGACGAGCAGCGTGTAGGCCAAGGCCTTGGGTCCTTTTTTCGAAACCGTGTGAAACAACATGAAGGCGATCATGTTGAAGAATGTCGAAGCCAGCGTCGCCGCGACGGGACCCACGGGAGTCGCGTTCCATATCCACCACACCGTCGCGACGTTCCACAGCGCGAAGGTCAGCGCCGCCCAGCCGAACATGCACCGCCACGAACGGCGCGAAGCGTCGTACGACGAGCTGATCCATAGCAGCGGAACGAGTGCGAACGGCAGCGTGAGACCCGTTGCGCCGAGCCATCCCGGAGAGAGCAGAATGACCGATAGGATTGCCGCCGTCAGTTTACGAAACATGGTGTGTGATTTTTACGTGGGCAAAAGTAGTCAAATGGCCGCATATTTCAAAATATTTCATATTTTTGCATGAACATCTAAAAACTACTGATAAATGAAGAAATTTGCCTTTTTGTCGTGGGCGGTCGTCGCTGCGCTCTTTTTTACGGCCTGCGGATCTTCGCCGAAGGGTTACAGCGTCGTGGACGGCGTGATTGTTTTCGATGCCCCGGCCCGTGTCGAGGGCCAGCATTCGGTGCTGCGGCTGACGACCGATCCGATACCCGTCGTGCGGGTCGGATTCATCGGGCTGGGCATGCGCGGTCCGGGCGCCGTGGAGCGTTTCACCTACCTCGACGGCGTCGAGATCAAGGCGCTCTGCGACCTCTATCCCGACCGGGTCGAGAAGTCGCAGGAGATCCTTGCCGGCCGGAATCTCCCCGCAGCCGCGGCCTACAGCGGTGAAGAGGGTTGGAAAGAGCTTTGCCGGCGCGACGACATCGACCTTGTCTATATCTGCACCCCGTGGCAGCTGCATGTGCCGATGGCGGTTTACGCCATGGAGCACGGCAAGCATGTGGCCGTGGAGGTTCCCGCCGCCATGTCGCTCGAAGAGTGCTGGCAGCTGGTCGATACCGCCGAAAAGACCCAGCGCCACTGCATGATGCTCGAAAACTGCGTTTACGACTTTTTCGAGCTGACGACGCTCAATATGGCCCAGCACGGGCTGTTCGGCGAGATCATCCACACCGAAGGTTCGTACATCCACGACCTCGATCCGTTCTGGGAGCATTATCAGGGCAACTGGCGTCTCGACTTCAACCAGTCGCACCGCGGTGACGTTTACGCCACGCACGGACTCGGTCCGGCCTGCCAGCTGCTGGACATCCACCGCGGCGACAGGATGACCCGTCTGGTGTCGATGGACACCGAGTCGATCAACGGACTCAAAACCGCCAAGGAGAAGATGGGCGCCGAAACCTTCGCCAACGGCGATCAGACGCTGACGCTCATCAAGACCGAGAAGGGCCGTACGATCCTTTTGGAACACAACGTCTATACGCCCCGTCCCTACAGCCGCATGTATCAGCTTACCGGTACCGAAGGATTCGCCAACAAATATCCGGTTCAGGGCTATGCGTTCCGTCCCGAACAGCTTGCGGGCGAGCTTCCCGACCACGAGAACCTGAGCGGACATTCGTTCATTCCCGCCGAGGCCCGGAAGACGCTTATGGAGCGTTACAAGCACCCGATCGTCCGCGACATCGAGGACAAGGCCCGTCAGGTGGGCGGCCACGGAGGCATGGACTTCATCATGGACTACCGGCTGGTTTACTGCCTGCAGCACGGTCTTCCGCTCGATCAGGACGTTTACGACGCGGCCGAATGGTCCTGCATCGGCGCGCTGACGGCGGCTTCGCTCGAACATAACAACGCGCCCGTCGCCGTTCCGGATTTCACCCGCGGCGACTGGGCCAAAATCGACGGCTACCGCCACGCCATGGCGCAGTAACGGCTGGCGGCTGAAATTGAAGAAGCGGTCCGGATTTTTTTCCGGGCCGCTTTTTCGGTTGTGGCAATACCTTTGCAGCGGATCGGGAAACTTTAAAAACGATCTGTTATGAATGCTGTAAAGGAAGCTCCCGATTACCTGCACGACGAACACCTGTCTCAGGGAACCAAGACCTATCTGAACGTGTTGAACGGCGGCGGACCCGCCGTCGAGTCGCTGCCCGTGCCCGACGCGCGACGCGTGCTGGCCGATCTGCAGGCGGCCGTGCCGGTCGATCTGTCGGGCGTCGAAGAGTCCGAGCGGACCATCGAGAGCGAGGGGCGCACCCTGCGCCTGAATCTTGTGCGGCCGGAGGGAACCGGCCGGGAACGGCTGCCTGTTTTCGTCTTCGTCCACGGCGGCGGCTGGGTGCTGGGCGATTATCCGACCCACCGCAGGCTGGTGCACGATCTGGTCGCGGAGTCGGGTTGCGCGGCGGTTTTCGTCAACTATACGCCTTCGCCCGAAGCGCGGTTTCCGCAGGCCGTCGAGGAGATTTACATTGCCGTGAAATGGGTGGCCGAAAACGGCCGTGAGATAGGTGTGGACGGCAGCCGGCTGGCTCTGGCCGGCAACAGCGTCGGCGGCAATATGTCGCTGGCGGCGGCTCTTCTGGCCAAGGATCACGGCGGACCGCAGATCCGCACGCTGGTGCTGATGTGGCCGGTGACCGACGCCGGATATGATTGGGATTCCTATGCGGAGTATGGGCGTCAGCGGTTTCTGACCGCACCTCTGATGAAGTGGATGTTCGAACAGTATGTCTCGGACCCGGCGCAGCGCGGCAGCGACCTGATGTCGCCCGTGCGGGCTTCGGCCGAACGTCTGCGGGGGCTGCCGCCTACGCTGATCGCCGTCGCCGAGAATGATATCCTGCGCGACGAGGGCGAGAAGATGGGACGCCTGCTGGACGCGGCGGGCGTCGAGGTTACGACCGTGCGCTTCAACGGCGTGATACACGATTGGGGCATGCTCAACGGATTTGCCGGACTGCATCCTACGCGTACGCTGGTGCGGCTGGCAGGAGCGGTGCTCCGCGATTATCTGAGGGAATAGCGGTCCGCCGGGAGCGGAGGAGGGACCGGCGGAAACGGCCTGAACGGAGAATCGGCGGGACGGCTGGAAACGGCTGGCGCGGCTGGATCGAAGGATCGGCTGAATCGAGGGATCGGCAGGAGCGGAATGCCGGCGGGAGAGGCGCTGCCGGCGGAACGGCTGAGGCGGTGGGGCGGAAACGGCGGACGGTCGTCAGCGCCGGACTCCTCCCCGCGACAAGACCTCTTCGAAGTAGGCGATCGTCTTCAGCAGTCCGTCGCGCAGCTGGATCGTCGGTTCCCAGTCGCCGAGCATCTTGTGGGCGAGGGTGATGTCGGGTTTGCGCTGCTGCGGGTCGTCCGACGGCAGGGGCATGCGGATGATTTTCGATTTGGAGCCGGTGAGTTCGAGGACGATGTGCGCCAGCTCGGAGATCGTGAATTCGTTCGGGTTGCCGATATTGACCGGCCCCGTGAAGTCGTCGGGCGTTGCGGTCATCATGCGCAGCATTCCCTCGATCAGGTCGTCGATATATTGGAAACTGCGGGTCTGCTCGCCGTTGCCGTAGATGGTGATCTGCTCGCCGCGCAGCGCCTGCACGATGAAATTCGAAACCACGCGGCCGTCGTTGATGTCCATTTTCGGGCCGTAGGTGTTGAATATGCGGACGATTTTCACCGGAACGCCGTGTTCGCGGTAGTAGCTCATGAAGAGCGACTCGGCGCAGCGTTTGCCTTCGTCGTAGCACGAGCGCAGTCCCAGCGGGTTTACGTGTCCCCAGTAATCCTCCGGCTGGGGATGGATCAGCGGGTCGCCGTATACTTCGGAGGTCGAAGCCTGCAGGATTTTTGCGTGGTTGCGGTTGGCGATGGCGAGCATGTTCATGGCGCCTATGACCGAGGTCTGCGTCGTCTTGATCGGGTCGTGCTGGTAGTAGATCGGCGATGCCGGGCAGGCGAGGTTGTAAATCTCCTCGACTTCGGCCATATAGGGGTAGACGATGTCGTGGCGGATGACTTCGAAGTTGGGGTGTTTCAGCAAATGGCGGATGTTGCTCTTGTGTCCCGTGAAGTAGTTGTCGATGCAGATGACGTCGTTGCCCTCTTTAAGCAGGCGTTCACACAGGTGGGAACCGATGAATCCGGCACCACCGGAGATGAGTATTCGCTTCATTGGCACGAAATAGTTTTGATTAAGGCGTGTAAATGTACGATTTTTATTTTGAATAAGTTATATTTGCACGCACAAATCGTTACAAGATAACACAAAATGGGTCGAAAAGGCGTCTTTTGTCTGCTCTATTTTCTGGCTGTCGTCTTTACCGGACTGCTGCTTGCCGCCGCTGTGCTGAGCTGGCGCGCGTCGTTCGTTTCGCCGGAACAGGGCGGGTTCTGGGCTACGATCGCCCTGCTGCTGCCGGTCGTCCTGCTGGCCAATCTGGCCGCATTGGTCTGGTGGCTGATCCGCCGCAGGTGGATCGTCGCGCTGATGCCGCTGGCGGCTTTGCTTCTGAATATGGGCTACGTCTCGTCCATGATCCAGCTGCCCGACTTCAACGCGCCCGCCGGGTCGCACGACATCCGCATCGCCACGCTCAACGTAAACGGATTCCGCCAGCTAGGCCCTAAGTCCATCACCGCGGCCGCCGTGGCCGAGATGATGCGCCACGAGCAGGTCGATGTGTTATGTTTGCAGGAGTTTCTCGACGACGGCGAGTTCCCGGCCGACAGCATCGGCGCACTCTTTTCGCGCCGGATGCCCTATTTCGTTTCCGAGGGCAACGGAGCCGTCGCCAGCCGCTATCCGATCCTCGACTGCAAATACGTCCGGTTTCCCGATACCAGCAACGACTACCTGCGCGCCGACCTGCTCGTGGAGGGAGATACGCTGCGCATTTTTTCGGTGCATCTCCAGACTTCGGGCATCGCCCAGCTGCGCCGCCGCTTCCAGAAGGACTACAACCGGGAAGCCCCGGTCGATTCGATGCTCGGCGCCGTGGACCGCAACAGCCGGATTCGTGCCGCGCAGGTGCGTGAAATCCGCGCCGAGACGGATGCGTCGCCCTATCCGGTAATTCTGGCGGGCGACTTCAACGATACTCCCTCGTCATATACCTACCGCGAGATGAAGGGTGCTCTGACCGACGGTTTCCGCCGGTGCGGAAACGGGTACGGCGGCACTTTCCGCTATCTGGGCGGATTGCTGCGTATCGACTATGTCTTCTATGACGACACCTTCGAGTGCGTTCGCTATTACATGCCCTCCGAAGTGGTCAGCGACCATAAGGTCGTGATCGCAGAACTCCGGTTCAAATAGATTTCGGCTTTCGCGGCTTTCCCCGTCTCTGCATTGGTCTGTATCGGCGCGGAGTGGCGGGCGTTTGTGCGGCTGGTCTTATTGCTGGCGATGGCCGGGGTGGCGGTACGTTTGCGCCGCCGCTTTTCGGCCGGGGTGCAAAAAACAGACGCGGAGCGCGGTTCGGGCCGGGCTTCGCGTCTGCTGTTGCATATCGGTTTCGTGCGCGGAGTGCACCTCGGCGCGTTACGGTCGGGCGATGCCGCCGCTGGTGTCCTCCACGGTTTCGGACCGGGGCTGCTCCTTGGCGATCGTGAAGGTGAAGGTCGAACCCTCTCCCTCCGCCGATTCGATGGTCAGCTCGCTGCCGTTGCGCCGCGTGAGGTCCTGCACCAGTTGGAGACCCAGACCCGATCCCTCTTCGTTCTTGGTGCCGTAGGTCATGTAGTGGATTTCGGGGTTGAGCAGTTTGGGGATGTCCTCCTCCCTGATGCCCGTGCCGAAGTCGCGGACGCTGATGCGTGCGTGCGTCGGCGTCTCGCGCACCGAGATGATGATGCGTCCGCCCTCGTTGCTGTACTTGATGGCGTTGGACATCAGGTTGCGCATGATCGTCTTGACCATGTCCACGTCGCAGTTCACCGAAATCGGACCGGGAATGTCGTATTCGACGGAGATGCTCTTGACCTGCGCCACGAGGTCCGACATTTTGCTGGCGAAGACCACCACTTCGGAGATGTCCACCTCCTGAAAGACCGAATTCATGCGTCCTGTCTGGCTCTTGGTCCATTTCAGCAGGTTGTCCAGCAGCATGAAGGTGCTTTCGGTGATGTTGTTGCCCATGGTCACCATTTCGAGGTTTTCCTCGCCGATCTGCTCCGGGGTGAGGTTCATCAGGAGCATGTTGAAGACCATCTTGAGCGTCCCGATGGGCGAGCGCAGGTCGTGGGCGATGACCGAATACATCTTGTCGCGCGCATCGACCGTGGCCTGCAGTTCGTCGCGCTGCTGCATAATGGTCCGCTGCGCCGCGGCCAGATAGATATGGTGGGTTACGCGGGTGATCAGCTCTTCGTGGTTGAACGGCTTGGAGACGTAGTCGCTGGCCCCCAGCTTGAAGCCTTTGACGATGTCTTCGGGGTTGTGGAGCGCCGTGAGGAAGATCACCGGAATGTCCTGCGTGGCGGGGTCGGCCTTGAGGTGCTTGATCACTTCGTAACCGTCCAGATCGGGCATCATGATGTCGAGCAGGATCAGGTCCGGAGCCTCTTTCGACGCTTTCTCTATCGCTTCGTAACCGCCCGACGCCGTGACGATCTTGTACTTGGCGCGGCTCAGCACGGCTTTCAGCAGCATGATGTTGGTCGCGATGTCATCGACGGCGAGGATCGTGTAATCCTCCGGTTTTATGGCGATGTTTTTCATGGGGAACGACTTTTTACAATGCAAATATAGTATTATTTTTCGCTCGTTATCAAAAACTTCAGGCCCTTTTGGCTTTTTCCCAAGCGCCCCGTCCCCGATGGGTCGCGAGGTAGGCCGTGCCGCGGAACACGTTGAGGTTCATGAAGAGAAAGTAGTAGGGGATGAACAGCAGGCGGCTGCGGCGTCCGCTGCGTTCGAGCGCCCGGCCCGCGAGCGCAGCGAGGTAGAAGGCGCACTGCAGGGCCAGCGTCACGACGTAAAGCGTCGGATGCCCCGACCACAGCAGGGCGACGTTGAGCGGCAGCAGGGCGACCAGCACCACGGGCGTCAGCGTCCAGCGCAGCACCCGGTGCGAGACGTACTGGAACCAGAGCACGCCGTAGCGGAACGGATTGAGCAGTTTGCGCAGCCGCCAGACCGATTGCAGGCCGCCGGCCGCGATGCGTTTCTTGCGCTTGCCCTCCTCGCCCATGTCGGCCGAGGGCGTCTCCAGCGCGTACGCCTCCTTGCAGTAGGCGATTTTGTAACCCTGCGACGCGATCAGCATCGAGCAGACGAAATCGTCGAGCAGCGTGTCTTCGGGCAGTGTCTGCCACAGTCCGCGTCGCACGGCGAACAGTTCGCCCGCGGCTCCGACCGCAGAATAGAGCCGGTAGTCCAGCTCCTTGAGTTTCGATTCGTATTTCCAGTAGACGCCTTCGGTGGCGGCGGCTCCCGCTCCGCCTGCGTCGGCCACGCGCTTCTCGCCCGCCACGCACCCGACCTGCGGGTCCTCGAAACAGCGGACGATCTCCGTCACGGCTTCGAGATTGAGCATCGTGTTGGCGTCGGTGAAGACCACGAGCGGCGTGCGGATGTGTTCCAGCGCGCGGTTCAGCGCCGCGGTCTTGCCGCCGCGCCGTGCGTCGTGCAGAACGGTCGCGTCGGGGTAGGCCGCCAGCAGTTCGACCGTCCGGTCGGTCGAGCCGTCGGTGATCCACGTTATGCGGAGTTTGCTGGCGGGATACTCCAGCGCGCGGCAGTTGGCCATCTTTTCGGCCACGATCTCCTGTTCGTTGTAGGCGGCGATCAGCAGCGTCACTTCGGGCGCCTCGGTCGGAACTTTGTACCGGCGCGCAGGGCGCAGGGCTTCGCGGATTTTCACCAGCGTCCACAGCAGGATGCCGTAGCCGAGGTAGGTGTAGAAGACGAGGAAAACCCCCGCCCAGAAGAGTATGGCTATGGTCGTCATGCTTCGAAAAGTTCGGTTAATACCTGTTTCATCTGCCTGTCCCACGAGAGGGTGCCTTCGACCGACGCGCGGATCTGTTCCGGAGTGAGGTTCACGCCGTCGCAGAAGCAGACGAGGGCCGCGATGTCGAGCGGCGTGTCGTCGGCCGGGGCCTTCATCACGTAGGGCATGCCGTCGAAGTCGCTGTCGTTCTCGGAGTAGACGAACGGGATGCCGCGTGCGGCGTATTCGCGGTTTTTGAGGGTCTTGATGCGGGTGATGCCGTTGCGGTGGCGGCCCAGACTGGCTATGCCCATGTCGCACCACTCGAATTCGGCGTCGAGTGCCGCACCCGAACGGGGTCCGATCACTTCGGCGTATTCGCTCAGCCCGTACTCCTCGATCGTGCGGCGGTAGCCGTCGATGAGCGACTCGATGCCGTCGCCCGCGATGCGCAGGCGGACGATGCACTGGTGGGGGCCGGCGTAATAGACTTTCAGGCCCTCGATCACGCGGTCCAGACCGTGCCAGAAGTGAATGTTCGCCACGGCCAGCAGCCTGATTTCGTGGGGGCTGCCGTGCCGCTGCGTCTTGAGCGGGATGCTCCGGAAGTCGATGCCGTTGGAGATGCGGATTGTCGGCCGGCCGAAGATTTCGGGGTCGTCGGAGAAGGTCACGATGCGGTCCACCCAGCGGGCCATCCGGCGGCGGAAGGTGCGGTCGATGCGCAGTTTCAGCCTGCGCACGAAGGGGGATTGCGCGAATTCTGCGTCGTAGGGGTAGGTCGGTATTTCGAGCGCGATGCGCACGCCGAGTTTTTTGACTTTGCGCAGCCAATGGATCAGCACCGGGCTGGCGTTGTGGTCGTGGCGGATGTAGAGGAACTCCACGCCCTCGTCGCGGATGTGGCGCGTGATGTCGCCCAGCGACACCCGTTTGGCGACCTTGGCCCGCAGACCCTGCCCGAACGTGCGGATCGCACGCCCGCCGACCATACGGCGCTGCGTGCCGTCGGCCGCGATTTCGAGGTGGCACAGCTCGACGTCGGCGCCGTTCCGGCGCAGGGCGTCGCATTGGGAGAAGATCTTCTTGCTGATGCCGCTATGGGCCGAGAAGCCGTGGAAAACGACGAATAATCCTTTCATTGAGTTATCGGTTTTTGCGGGAGAGGAGACGGAGGGCGGTTCCTTTCAGGTCGTATTCGCCGCTGAGCTGGATGTAGAGCAGCCATACGGCCAGCGCCGCGGCGCCTTTCGCCGCAAGCGACACGAGCATAGGCATCGGCGGCAGCAGCCATTCGACGGCCGCCAGCGGCAGGCAGACGAGCGCCGAGAGCAGCAGGGGCGAGAGGAAACTGCGCCAGAAGGCGCCCCAGCCCGTGCGCAGCGTCAGGCAGAACAGCGCGTGGTAGCACTGGATGAAGTTGATTGCGAACGAGATGCAGATGCACCACGCCACGGCTTGGGTCGTGCCGAAGGCGAAGATGCCGGTGCATATGGCCGCCGTGTTGAGCGCCGCCGAGAAGAGGCCGCAGAAGAAGAGCATCCGTGTGGCGTTGGCCGCTTGGAAAATCGAGCCTGAGGTGGACATGACGATCTGGATGCCCACCGAGAGCGCCAGAATCCGGAATACCGGGACCGAAGGCTGCCACTGGTCGCCGAAGATGATGAGGACCAGCTCCTGCGCCGTGAACCACAGCACCACCGAGAGGGGCAGGCCGATCAGCGCCAGCAGGCGGACGACTTTGCGGTACGAGTCCGCCAGTTTGCGCAGGTCGTTCTGCATCTCCGAGAAGATCGGGTGCATGACGGGCGATACGACGTAGGCGATATTTTGCAGCGGCAGCATCATCAGCCGGTACGATTTGTCGTAGTACCCCAGCTGCGAAAGGCTCATGTAACGGCCCATCAGCAGCTTGTCGAGGTTGCGGCTGAAGTAGTTGAGCAGCTGGAACGAAAACTGGTAGGCCGAGAACGAGAACACCTTGCCGATGGCCGCCTTTCCGGGTTTGAGGTGCACCGAAAGCGGATTCTGGCGGTAGTTTATCACGAAGAGCATCAGGCTCGAAAATACCGGGTTGATCGTCAGCGCGTAAATCCCCGCGCCGGCATAGGCGGCGGCGATGGCCGCCGCGCCGCCGACGACCTGCACCGAGAGCGATCGCACGGCAGCGAATCTGAATCGCTTCTCTTTGAGTATGAGTCCGTTGGGGACGATATTCGCCGCGGCGAAAAAGAGGTTTGCGGAGAGTATGCGCAGGATGTTGCGCAGTTCGGCCGAATCGTCGTAAAACGAGGCGATCAGCCCCGATGCGGCGAAGAAGAGCAGCGCCATGACGGCTCCGGACCACAACGTGAGCGAGAAGATGCCGCCCAGATCGCGTTTGTCGAGATTCTTGTGCTGGATGACCGCCGGGCCGATGCCCAGATCGCTGAAGATGGCGAAGAAGGCGATGACCACGGTGGCGATATTCACCACGCCGAACTCTTCGGGGGTGAACAGGCGCGCCAGCACGCCCGACACCACGAGCGTCACCACGATGCCGGCGTATTTCGCGATCGAGGTGTAGAAGACGCCCGAAGCCAGCTGACGCCCTACCGTATGGGGTTGTTTATTGTCGTTTTCCGTCATAAAGTCGTTCGTAAAGCCCGCCGTACATTGCGGCGATGCGTCCGATGCCGAAGTGTTCCTGCGCATAGGCGCGGTTGCGGGCGCCTTGGTCCGTCGCCGAGAGGCGCGCGGCCCGTTCCAGCGCGATATCCACCGACCGCGGGTCGGCGGGATCGAATGCCGGGTTGCCCGTCTCGGCGAGCAGGCCGCCGATGTTGCCGCTGGCGGGACCCGTCACCACGCGTCCGAAGCTCAGCGCCAGCGGGACGTTGCCCGAATTGAGGATGTCCGTCCGCTGGATGAAAACCACGTCGGCGGCGGCGAGGTAGCAGGGCAGCTGTTCGTCGGGAATCAGCGGTTCGGGCGAGGTGATGCGGCTGTCGAAGAAGCCTTCGGCGCTATGCGCCGCGGCGTAAAGCAGGCGTCCGGCGAGCCGTTTCAGCCCTTTGAACCGCGATCCGCGCCGGGTGTAGGGCCACAGGCGCGGCGCGAGCAGGAATTTGGCCGGGTAGTGCAGTCGGCGGAACGCGCCCCATACCAGCCTGCGCTCCTCCGCGTGGCGGAACGCCCCGAAGGCCAGCACCACCAGCCGGTCGGCCGGGATGCCGAGCGCGCGGCGGCCTGCGTCGCGCGTAATGTCCATGTCGTACAGCCCTTCGTAGATGTGGTGCGGGATCATGACCTGCAGCTGCTCCGAATCCGGATGCGCCGCCGTGAATTCCCGGAGGCTGCAGTCGCCCAGATGTACGATGGCGTCGGCATATCTTTCCACTAGTCCGTAAGCCTCTGCCACGAGCGGATTGCCGTGGTGCGGCAGGGTGTTGTGACGGGTGTATATCAGCGGTATTCCGTTGTTTTTCAGCGTCTGGAGCTGCTGTTCGAGAGTATCGACGTCGGCCGGAGCCGGAGCCTTCCAGCGGAACAGCTCTTCGGGCCATTGGAGGTGTACGATGTCGTAGTCCGCGGCGTTGCTGCGGAACTCTTCGACCGAGCACACGACCTCGTATCCGCAAGCGCGGATGCCGTCGGCGAGCAGCCGCACGAAAGGGTTGTCCGAAGTGCCGGAAGCCGTATAGACGATCAGAATCTTCATGCGCCGGTTAGATTTTCACCCATGTCTGTTTTTCGGGGTCGTAGCATTTGATGACGCGCGCCGGGTTGCCCACGGCGACGCTGTAGGCGGGAATGTCCTTCGTCACGACGCTCCCGGCACCGATCTGGCAGCGTTCGCCGATCGTGACCCCCGCCACGACCACCGAATTGGCTCCGATGTGCGATTCGCGGCCGATCACCACCTCCTTGCGGACGAGCTTCTGCTCGTTCGAGTCGCGCGTGCCGTCGGCGTAGCCGTGGTTGAAGCCCGATATGAAGACGTGCTGTCCCAGTCCGGCGCGGTCGCCCATGCGCACGGGGCCGATGACCACCGACCCGATGCCGATGCGGGCCGCGTCGCCGATCAGGACGTCTCCGGCGCCGTTGTTGACGACCGCATAATCTTCGATCAGGGCGTCGCGTCCCACTTCGAACCGCCGCCACGGAAAAACGTCGAGCCGCGCATGACGGCGGATCAGCGCACCCCGGCCCTTTTTGTGAACAAAAGGGTTTACGAACCAGCGCACCCAAAGCCGCGGACGCGGGTGTTTGTGAGGCGAAATCAACCCGATGACGAACTTTTTCAGCCGGGGATTGTCTTTGATTTTGTCAATCATAACCACAAAGATAGCAAACTTCTGCGATATACGTAACTCCGTTGTGCGAAATCCGGTGTGTTATGGCGCAGTTTTTGGCATATTTCCATAAAATTCCGGGCTTTTTTGTTTGAAAATTTGGCGGAATTGAATATATACGCTACTTTTGTTCCAGCGACACTTTTATCGGATGATCCGACTTTTTGAATTATGAAAAAAATTCTCCTTTTCGCCGCCGCTGCACTGAGCTTTGCAGGGTGTGCCGAAGATGCGCCGACTCCCGGACCGGCAGACGATGCCGGAAAATTCGCGGAGATGAGCGTCCCTTCCTCGTTCGGTTGGAAAACGACGGCTTCGGTCGCCTGTAATTTCACCGCTCCGCAACCCACCCGCGTATATGTGGCTGCCGAGCAGGGGGCCGAGCCTTTCGCTTCGTTTATGGTCGGCGGCGACGCCGATCCGGTGAAGCTCAACGTGCCGGCCGCGACGCGGACGCTCTGTGTGAGCTGCCGGACCGAAAGCGGCGTTTCGCCGCAGGTGGCCGTTCCCGTGACTTCCGACGGCGCTTTCTGCTCTCTCGATCCGAAAGCGGCGAGCGGCACCCGCGCCGGAATCGGTAATGACGACGAAGCCAGCGTCGATGAGGGGCTGATCTACATCCCCGCCCGCTGGAACGGATGGGGCACGCTGATGTTCGAGGACCTCTGGCCCGCTTACGGCGACTTTGATTTCAACGATTTCGTCGTCAACTACAAGATCCAGCTCTACATGCAGAACAAGAACAAGGTCGATGCGATGCTGATCGGCGTCCGTGTGAAGGCGGTCGGCGGTTCCATTCCCTACGATTTGTGTCTTGCGATGAAGGGCGTCAAGGGCGGCGAGATCGACCAGATCGAACCCTACAACAGCAAAAACGCTCCCGAAGCGGAGTTGGTCGCGCTCAACTCTCCGAATTACGTCAAGGAGCCGGCGGTGCTGAAGTTCCTGAACATCCGTGAAAACGCCAACCGCCCTGCGGGTGCCGCCTATGTAAATACGGAGGAAGGCTATGAGATGCCCGAAGACCGGCTTGCCGAGGCTTCGTTCATGGTCTATTTCCGCAATTCGATCGCCATCGAGGATGTGGCTTTCGATACGTTCGATTTCTTCCTGACCCGCGACCGGGAATCGGACGGCCGCCGCATAGAGATCCACCGGGGCGGTTTCGAGCCTACGCCCGCCGCGACGGCCGACTACAATGCGCTGGCCGGACAGAGCGCCTATACCGACAGAGCCGGCCGCTTCTACTATTCGAACGACGGGCTGGTCTGGGCGATCAATATTCCCTTCGACATTCAGCATGCCTACGAGAAGACCGATTTCCTGAAGGCTTATCCCCAAATGCTCGAATGGGCGCAGTCGGGCGGCGCGGTGGCGCAGGAGTGGTATCTGCACGGCGTGGAGAAGCACCTCGTGAAGAGAAAATAAGACCGCAAATACCGGAAACGGAAAAGGAAGGGCAACGCCCTTCCTTTTTTTATCGGCCGCTTCGGCCTGTTCCGCCCGCCGCTCCGCCGATTCGGGGCGGCGGGCGGGTTTGCGCTCTATCTGCCGAGCGATTCGTAAAGCGCCAGCAGCTGCCGGGCCGTCTCTTCCCAAGAGAAGAGTTTGACCCGTTCGAGTCCGTAGGCGACCTGTTCGGCGCGGAACGCCGGATCGGTTTCGAGGCGCAGCAGGGCGTCGGCGATCGCCGTCGGCGAAGTCGGATCGACGAGAATTGCTCCCGGACCGGCCACTTCGGGGATCGCCGAGGTGTTCGACGTCACCACGGGCGTGCCGCAGGCCATCGCTTCGAGCTGCGGAATTCCGAAACTCTCGCGCAGCGAGGTGTAGAGGAACGCCGATGCGCCGTTGTAGACGGCCGGGAGGTCGCCGTTGGGGATATACCCCGGCAGACGGAGCATCCCGCGCAGTTCAGGCGCGCCGATCTCGCGCAGAATCTCCTCCGCGGCCTGCTCCCTCAGGTCGGCGACCAGCAGCGGCAGGGGTTTCTCCGAGCGGCGCACGTACTCGGCGTAGGCGCGCAACGTGCCGGACGTGTTCTTCTTGGGGTCGGTGTTGCCCAGAAAGAAGATGTAGCCGGGATCGGAGAGGTATTTGCCGACGGTCCGCGCCACATCGTCCAGCGGCCGGAACCGTTCGTTGTAGCCGTTGTAGATGGCCGTGATCCGTTCGGGATCGAGACCGAGGGCCGTGCGGATGCGGTCGCATTCGAATTGCGAGACGGTGATGATCTTCCGGCACTTGGGCAGGATGCGCGGCACGACCAGCCGGCGGTAGATGCGTCCCAGCGACTGGTAGGACGACTTGTTGCGCGAAGCCTGCTTTTCGAGGAAGATGATGTCGTGCAGCGTCAGCACCAGCGGAGTGCGGCCCCATACGGGCGCCGTGTTGCTCGTGCAGTGCAGCAGGTCGGGTTTGACCCGCGCCACGGCGCGCGGCAGCGCCCACTGCTCCCAGAGCGGATAGGTCGGGCAGCGGAGCGTCTCGATATGCATGTTGGGCGTCTCCTCCAGACAGCGGTCCCCGCCTTCGCCCGTGAAGATGAAGTATTCGTTTTTCGTGTCGATCTTCTGCAGGCAGCGGATGGTTTCGAGCGCCACGAAGTCCATGCCGTGTTTGTTGGGGCGGAAGATGCGCTGTGCCTCGATTGCTATTTTCATGGTTCGGTCGGGGTGTTGGCACCGGGAGCGTTGCCGCCGGCCCCGGTGTGTTCGGTGTGGATGAATTTGTCTTTGGTGCCCCGCAGGCGGAAAAGGTTGGCTGCGGTCAGCAGGAACAGTACGGGCATGCGGCGCAAGGCGCGGCCCAGCTGCCGGTCGGTCTGCTCGTCGGGGAGCGCCAGCGCCAGCGCGAAGAGCAGCAGGAGCAGTACGATCCACCATTTTATCGAGCCGAGGGGATCGAATACGGTCATCGCGGCCGTCCAAAGCGGCACCAGCCCCATCAGCAGGATGCGCGGCGGCAGGCACCATTGCAGGAGTTTGTCGCAGTAGTCGAGGTTGCCCGCGGCGATTGCGCCCGGCAGCTGCCGGACGGCCGACCCCAGCGCGTAGAACTGCGCGGCGATCCATCTGCGCCGCTGGTTGTAGTAGGCGCCTTCGCCCTGCACCTTCTCGTCCAGCACGCGCAGGCCGTCGATGTAGTCGATGTAGATGCCCTGCCTGAGCAGCAGCGCTTCGAGTTCCTTGTCTTCGCCCGACGTGGTGCAGCGGGCGATGTTGTCGCGGAACCACTTGTATTCGAAGGCCATGCCCGAACCGATGAGCGCCGAGGAGAGTCCCAGCGCCACGTGTCCGCGGCGGAATATGGCGTTGTTGATCTCTTCGCTCGCCGCATCCAGCACGGCGGTGTCGGTGTCGCGGTTCTTGGCCGTGCGGTGGGCCTGTACGGCTTGCACGCCGCTGTCGAAGACGTCGTTGAGCCGGGCGATGAAATCTTCGCCGGCCAGATTGTCGGCGTCGAGGATCGTGACGGCTTCGGCGGCTTCGGGTCCCAGCTCTTCGACCGCGAAATTCAGCGCCTTGGCCTTGGAGCTGTTTTCGAAGGAGACCTCCAGCACGCGGATCGGCAGCGTGCGCAGTTCGGCCAGCGTTTGGGGTTTCAGCCGGTCGGCGATCACGACCACCTCGTGCAGCTGTGCGGGATACTCCTGCCGCAGGGCCGCCTGCGCCGTGCGGACGATCACCGCATCGCTTTTGTAGGCGGGAATCAGCGTCACGAACTTCCGCCGGCGTTTGGCCTGCGGATAGTCGTCCATGCTTTTGCGCGTCGAGAAGAGCGCGAAGACGAAAAGATAGAGCACCGGAAGTCCCAGTACGAAGATGAAAATCCAGTCGGCTATGTTCAGAAGAGTCGTCATGCCTGCTTGTTTTTCAGGGTGAAGAAGTCGCGTACGCCCCGGCATACGGCTTTCGCGAGGTCGCCGCGCCGGTGCGCGAGCGCCGAGACGGCGTTTTTGGGCGCCGCTATGCAGAGCTGGTAGGCGACCGAAAGCAGCCGCGCGCCGCCCCGGAGGTTGCGCCATGCGAAGAGCAGCCGGTTGCGGGTCAGGCAGTAGCTCCGCAGGGGGCTTTGTTGGCCCGTGGTCGCGCTCTCCTTGTGGAATACCGTGCAGCGGGGATCGTAGACGATGCGCCGGCCCTGTTCGCGGATGCGTACCGACCAGTCCAGCTCCTCGTAATAGAGGAAGTAGATCTCCGGCATCGGTCCGGCTTTTTCGAGCGTTTCGCGCCGGACCATCATCGCCGCGCCGTGCGCATAGGGCGTGTCGTGCGGGGTGTCGTACCGCCCGTCGTCGGGTTCCCCGAAGCCGATCAGGGCGTTGCGCAGCGTGATGCGCGTCAGGGGCGTGTAGCCCGCGAACTGAATATGCTGCGGAGGAGCGAAAAACCGGATTTTCGGACAGACCGCGCCGATCGAGCGGTCGTTGTCGAGGGTTTCGCGGAGGTAGTGCAGGGTGTCCTCGGTGACTTCGGTGTCGTTGTTCAGCAGCAGCAGATAATCGCCCGTCGCCGCCGCGAATCCGAGGTTGTTGCCGCCGGCGAACCCTAAGTTGCGTTCGCTGCGCAGCACCTTGACGTCGGGGTAGCGTTCCCGCAGCGGGGCCGCTTCGTCGCGCGTTGAGCCGTTGTCCACGATCACGATCTCCAGCGGAGTCGTGACATGCCGCCGCAGCGAGTCGATCATCGCGCAGGTGAGGTCGTAGCCGTTGTAATTGACCGATATGACCGATATCCGCCTCTCCATCATTCGTAATTTTCCCGCAGAGGGGGCTGTTGTGCCGCGGTCGCCTTGTCGAGAATCTCCTTGCGCGATAGCTCGCGGTCGAAGCGCGGCGCGAGGAAGATGAAGCCCATGCTCATGTAGAGGATGGCGCCCGTGGGTATCTGTCCCAGAATCTCGTTGGCGTAGGCCATGACGACGATGCCGGAAATTCCGGCCGTGAGCGCCGCCGTGAATCCCCTGAGCTGCGTGTTCCGCAGCTTGAAGACCACCAGATAGGCGCCCCGCGCCAGTATGTAGAGCAGGATGCCGATGTGCAGCAGGATGCCCACGACGCCCGTTTCGACCCAGATCATCACGAACCACGAGTCGGTCGGAATCTGTGACAGCGGCGCGGTCGGGGTGAAAGTCTTGGCTTTGCCGCCGCCGTGCCCCAAGCCTGCGCCGAAGGGTTTGTCCGCCATTATTTCGCGCAGTTTGGCCTGATTTTCAAGACGGACCTTGAAAGACGGATCTTCCGAGTTGAAGGCGCTGCGCGCACGCCGGACCAAGGCGTTGCCCTGCCCGATCGAGGTGAACTTCAGGAAGACGAACGCCGCGATGACCAGCAGGACGCCCATGACGATGACTTTGATGTTGCGCGACATCATGATGAAGGCCGTGTAGCCGACGAACGGCACGGCCAGCGCGCTGCGCGTGCCCGAAATCAGCATGCCGTAGCAGGCCGCGGCGGCGACCAGCAGCAGGTATATCTTCATCCACGGATTGCGGTAATAGAGCGCCGAGATCGAAAAGACGACCATCGAAAGTCCCATCGAGCCGCCGAAGTTGGCGGCGTCGCTGAAGAACGAGAAATACCGGACCCCGCTGTGGATGATGTGCGTCGAGCGTCCGCCGAGAACGAACAGCCAGTAGTTTTCGGCGGCGTTGAAGCCGAAGAACTTCTGGATGCAGGCTTTGCCCACGGCGATCAGCGTCAGGACGGACCAGATGACGAGCATGTATTTCAGGTACTTGTATTCGTTCATCGTGAGCTGGGTGAGCACCACGATAAAGAAGAAGTAGAACGCCACGGACCTCACGGACGAGAACCATCCCGAAACCGAAACCGATTCGGGGTTGACCACTTCGAGCACGCAGTACGCCACCCAGATCGCCGCGACGACGGTCAGCCCGGAGCTGGCGCGTTTCCATTCGATGCGGTGCATCATGGCCTGCAGGCTTATTATCAGGATGTTGTAGAATATCAGCGCATCGAGGATCATGCCGAACGGCAGGTCGTGGGCGTAACGGGTCAGCCCCATGATGAAGTAATTGATCACGAACAGTCCGAGCATCGCCAGCGCAGGATTGCGCAGCGTGACCCACAGGATGCAGAGTGCGGCGGGAATGGCGGCGACGACGGTCCCGGCGAGCAGTCCGTAGTTGAGGAAAGCCATGGCGACCACGGCCACGCCGCCGACGAGCATGCCCCCGATGATGAACCGGGGGATGCTGACGGGTGTGGTTATGCTGCCGTAGCGTTCCATAGCGGGCTTTTTTTGAGACGGATAACGGGCTGCGCTTTTATTTGACGGCCGTGAATCCGAACTGGCTGATCTGGTAACCCAGTCTGCGCATGCGGGTGTAGGGCGGCATCAGCCCCGTGAAGGACTGCACCACGTCGCGGCGCGCGCAGTTGAGACAGAGGGTCACGGGCGTGCGGCCCGCGAGTTTCTCGGTTTTCTCGAAAAGCAGCTGGTCCGTATCCTTCCACGTGCGGTTGGCTGGGGCAATGACGATGTTCAGCGCGGCGTTCCGCAGCAGCTCCTTGGGTACCGATTTGTCGGAGAAGGGCGGGTATTCCACCAGTACGACGTCGGCTTCGCAGAGCGGAAGGTCACCCGGTCTGTCCTGCACGAAATCTTCGAGTTTTCCGGCGAGCAGGTAGGATTTCTGCTCGACGTCGAAGTCCTTGTTCCATGAGATCACGCGGACTTTCATGTCGGCTTCGCGCAGATAGGCGGCCACCTGTTCCGAAATCGTGCTCTTGCCGTCGCCGGCCTCGGTGCTCAGTATGTTGAGTATGTTGGGCCGGCGCGACGGCTCGAAATAGTTGATCGCCGCGTTGCCGATATAGCGCGCCGCGATTTCGCGGTACTGCTTGGCGTAGCGCCGCTGTCCGAAGCGTCCTTTGCCGGGGAAAGCTCCGATGACCCTGCCGCCGGTGATGCGCTCGGCGCGGACCTTGTCGCGCAGCGTGCGGTCGAGCAGTTCCAGCAGGATGAAGAATCCCAGCACGAAGAGGAACGTGGCGAGGAACGCCGCGGCCACGACAAGCCTGCGCTTGTTCGGCTCGGCGTTGATCGGGAGCACCGGCGGGTTGATGATCTTGAGCGTCGCCGAGGTCATCTGCAGGTTTTTCTGGCGCAGGCGGGCCGTGTTGAGGGCCGTGAGGATCGAGAGGTAAGACTGCTCCGAGAAGTTGATCTCGCGGCCTTTGCGCTTAAGCGTCGAACCCACGGGCGAGAAGTGGGTGTACTTGTCGTCGAGTTCGGTCTTGCGCAGTTTCATGACCGCCAGCTCGGCCCGCGATTTCTCGGCGAGCAGTACGGCGGCGAGCCACTCCGCCACGATCGAGTTGGTCGAAAGCCCCTCTTTGGTGTACTGCTGGCTGGCGATGTTGGTCGTTATCTCCTGCAGGTTGCGGGTCTCCTCGGCCAGTTTCCTGCGCAGGTCGCCCGTATTGCTGCGACTGGCCGCTATGCTCGGACGGTCGGAGAGCGTCTCGCCGCTCTCGGTGGGCGCCGGCTGGAAAGCTTCGGCCGCCGAAATGCGCGAGTAGAGACTGCCGATCGTATGGAGCTTCTCGATGAACTGCGCATTGTTGTGGAAGGTCTGCAACCCTTCGAGTTGCTCTTCGATCGACTTGCGCAGTTTCTCGGCGCTCTCGAAGTTGAGCAGGATCTCCTCGTAGCGCAGTTCGTAGTCGCGCGACAGGGCGGCGATATGCTTGGTCTGCTCGTCGTAGTTGATCACCTTGTGCTCGACGTTGTAGTCGCGCAGCGAATCCTCCAGCTCTCGCAGGTTCTTGCCCACGCGGGCCAGTTCGGACTCGAAGTAGGCGATCACGTTGTTCGTCTCGCCGAAGCGCAGGTCCCGGTACTGCTTGACGAATTCGTCGTTGAGGATCACCAGCGTGTTGTAGACGATGTACGGGTCGTCGTTCTCGTAGCTGATTTCGAGCATGTCGCTGCTGGTGACGCGCTTGACCTTGATCTGGCTCAGCGCCTGATAGCTGTAGTAGGGCGGGTTCCAGTGGAACATGCCGTATACGTGGTTGTCGTGGTCGGCCTCCTCAAATCTGCGCAGGTTTTCGAGCGTCTTCTCCTCGGAGGTGCGGTCCACGAGGTCCATGACCTCCTTGGGGGTCCGGTTCAGCAGGTACCGGGAGGTGCGGGCCGTCAGGTACTGGTTGTCGTTGTCCGGATCGAGGTGCGTGAGTCCCTGCGCGTAAAGGCGCATCGAGACGTTCTTGAGCGTGCTCTGCGACAGGATGATGTTGATCAGGTTGTCCATCGCGTTGTTGATGATGTTCCAGTCCTGACGCGTGCCTTCGGTGGTGGTGATGTCGTAGCCCGAAACGATGCCCGTGTAGACGGTCGTCATGGATTTGTAGTTGCGGGGCTGGGCGCCCATTTTGAAGAAGACGGCCAGCGCTACGACTGTCGGAGCGAGGATCAGCCACCACTTGATGCGGTAGAGAAACCGGGCGGTATAAGCGATGTAATTCATGGACTATTCGGTTTTAGGGGCTTGGGGGGCGGTTGCGGGCGCCGGTTTGCTGATGATCGGCGTTCGGGTGAGCACTTCGAGCGTCAGCAGGGCGTTGTTCAGGCTCCGGCGGACCTCTTCATACTCGCGGATGGCCACGTTTTCGATGTTTTTCTGGCGGCTCAGCGTCTGGGCGTCGAGTTTGCCGTTGATGAAGTCGGCTTCGCTCAGGCGGTACTGCGCCTGCGCCGTGACCATGGCTTCGACGGCGCTCCGCAGGACCGAAAGCTGCTGGACGGCCAGCGTGTATTGCTGGATGACCTTGATGCGCTGCTCTTCGAGCCAGCGTTCCGTGTCCAGCTCGACCTGTTCGATGCGCCGTTTCTGCTGCTTGATCTTGTTGCGGCGGTTGAATATCTCGTCGATCGGCAGCGAGAACGACGCTCCGACGTTCCACCAGCTCTGCTCGCGGCCCGTGGTGGTCGTGGTCCAGATCTGGTTGCTGTTGTCCTGATAGTTCTGGTTGTAGATGTCCGACGAGCCGTAATTGTAGTTGGCGTTGATCTTGAAGTAGTGCTGCCAGTTGCGGCGCACGTTCTTCAGTTCGCGCTCTTGTATCTCGACGGCTTTGTTGTAATACTCCACCTGCGGCGTATTGCGTGCGTTTTCGAGCAGCTGGTGCAGCGGCGGCAGTTGCAGGCCGATGTAGTCGTCAGGCGAAAGCTGCAGGTCGCTGTATTCGAATTCGAAGTCGGGGGAGTTGCCCTGTGCCGTCGCGGCGACGGCAGCCAGCAGCAGCCATAGTGTGAAGACCGCTCTTTTCATAGTTGCTGTTTTTATACGTTTTCTTTCTGTATGAACGCCGTGAGTGTGCGCAGAATTATCTTCAGGTCGAACCACGGCGACATTTTGCGGGCGTACTCGATGTCGAGCTGCTTGCGCTGTTCGGGCGAGAGCTTGCCCGCCTGTCCGCGTTTCTCGACCTGCCACAGGCCCGTGAGGCCAGAGGGGCACATGAAACGTTCGATATATTCGTCGCTCGTGAGGCGTTCGGCTTCGTAGAGCGGCAGCGGGCGGTTGCCCACCACCGACATGTCGCCCCGCAGGATGTTGAAGAGCTGCGGCAGCTCGTCGATGCTGTATTTGCGCAGGAAGCGGCCCAGACGGGTGATGCGGGGATCGTTCTCGATCTTCACGAAGGCGTTTTCCTGCTCGGTCTCGACCTTGTGGTGGTGGGTCTCTTCGGCGATCACGAAGTCGTCCGCATACAGCATCCCGTTTTGGGTGTCTTCCAGCAGTCTGCGCATCTCTTCTTCGCCGAGGACCATTTTCCCCGAATCGGCCTCCTGCGGCTGGGCGGCGTACTGGTTCAGTTCGCCCAGCTCTTTGAGCCGCCGGTCGGCGTCGGTGCGCATCGAGCGGAATTTCAGGAAGTCGAAAATCCGGTAGTTGCTGCCGACGCGCTTCGATTTGTAGACCACCGGTCCGGGGCTATCGAGTATGATGGCTGCCGCCACGACGATCAGCAGCGGCGAGAGCAGGAGGATCGCCGAGAGCGATGCCGCGATGTCGAAGGTCCGTTTCCAGAGCGGCATGCGGAAAATCTGCACTTCGGGGCTGTTCTGCGCGACGGGCTTGTGCGTGAAGGCGTAGTCGCCCATGAATTGCAGCATGCGCAGGAAATCCTTCCGCGGCATGTCTCCCGCAATGGCGCTGTTCACCCCTGCGCGCAGGTATTCGCGGCGTTCCCTTTCGGTCAGTTCCCGCGAGGTGATGAGCACGATGCCCCCGCCCGGCCACGAATTGAGGAGCCGGATATCGGAGAGGTCGGCGGCCGGGTCGCGCTGTTCGTAGAGGATGAACGCATGATCCGTCCTGAGCGACGTCAGCGTGCGCATCGCCGAGCCGATGTCCCCCACGACGTACATCCTGCCTTCGACCATTTCCGAGAAGCGGGCCGTGTGGCTGCCTTTGCCTTTGATGTAGATGACGGGGTATTTCAATCGAGAATCTTTTTAATGCGTATTTTGAGCTCCTGCGGGTTGAACGGTTTGACGATGTAGTCCTCCGCGCCCTCTTCCAGCAGGCGGATGCGTTCCGAGGTGCTGTCCTCGCTCGAAAGCATCACGACCGGGATCTGCTTGAACAATTCGTTGTGTTTGAGGTATTCCAGAAATTCGTCGCCGCGCATTTCGGGCATGCGGATGTCCGAGATGATCAGGTCCGGCATGTGGCCGGCGAGCAGCCGTTTGATGGCGTGCAGCGGATTCTGCACGTAATGGCAGTCGTAATCCGCTTGGAGGTATGCGTAAAGAATTTTGGCGATCTGCTCCTTGTCGTCTACGATCAGTATTTGTTTCTTGTTCATGTCGGTTCGTTCGTTGCCGTGGGTGTGTCGCAGCTATGTCTCTCCGCTTCCGGTGCGTGCCGCAGGGGGCATGCGGGCCGCCTGCGGAGGGTCTGGCCTGAGTTTCGACAGTAAATGTAGTAAATATTCGCTATGAGTCACTTTTTTCCCGTTGCAAATATCGGAAAAATATTTGTCATTATGAACTTTTGAGGTAATTTATAACGCAAAAACGCCCGGATTTCCATGCTCCCGGACTGCGATGATATTAATTTTTTCCGGAAATACTATGGTGTTAATCAAAAAAAATGGTAGTTTTGTGCAATTGTCCGGACTTTCCGCATCCGGACGGTTTTGTTAAACCGATGAAGCGATGGAGTGTAACGAATGCGTAAATTCCGACGACGGCCGTCCCCGGTTACTCGTTGCTGAGGATAATCCGAGTAATTTCAAACTGGTAGAAGTGCTGCTGCGTCGTGATTACGAACTGGTGCATGCATGGGACGGCCGGCAGGCCGTCGATATGTTCGCCGAAGTACACCCCGATCTGGTATTGATGGATATCAACATGCCCGTTATGGACGGTTACGACGCGCTGCGGCTTATCCGCGAGCGTGCTCCCGACATTCCCGTCATCGCACTTACGGCCTATGCTTTCGAAACCGATCGTCAGCGTATGTTTCAGGCCGGATTCAACGAATGCCTTGCCAAGCCGCTGCGTGCGGACGAGCTTCGCAGCCGTATCGCTTCGCTGCTTTCGCGGTAAAAGAAAAAACTATGACCGGTAATCGAGCGATAAAACACTGGACGCTGCTGCTCCTGAGTTGCTGCATTCTGCTGCCCTCGCTGCTTCGGGCCGAGGAGGCCCGCGGACGGGAGAGCATTCTGATCATTTCGTCCTACAATCCCGACACGCGCCGCATGTCGAGTTTCATCACGGAATTCGAGCGTCAGGTCGTGGCGTCGGGCGTGCCGTGCGATATTTACGTCGAGACGCTCGAATGCAAGAGCATCAACGACGCGCCCCTCTGGATTTCGCAGACCGACAACCTGATAACCCGTTACGAATCCAAAGGGGGCCTGCGGGCCATCGTGCTGCTGGGGCAGGAGGCGTGGGCGTCGTTCGTCTCGCTGGGACGCATTCCCAAGGAGGTGATGTGCTTCAGCTGCTTTGTCAGCTCGAACGGCATCGTGCTGCCGCCGCCGGCCGACAGCACCGGCGTCTGGATGCCCCCGTCGATCAACTATATGAATATGGTGGACAGCCTGCACAACGTGGGCGGCCTGCTCAACAAATACGACGTGCGCCGCAACATCGAGCTGATCCGTACGCTCTATCCCGAAGTCGAGAACATCGCCTTTATTTCGGACAACACCTACGGCGGCATCTCGCTGCAGGCGCTCGTGCGTGAGGAGATGGAGAATTATCCCGACCTGAATCTGGTGCTGGTGGACAGCCGTGACGGCGACGAGGCTTCGCATGCGGCCTATGCGTCGCTTCCGCCCCGGTCGGCCGTGATGCTCGGCACGTGGCGCGTGGGCAGCGACGGCGAATACCTCATGCAGCGTTCGCTCAACGATCTGGTGCAGCTCAATCCCCGTCTCCCGGTCTTCTCGATCACCCAGACGGGCATCGGCGACGTGGCCGTGGGCGGTTTCGTCCCCAACTAC
This sequence comes from Alistipes sp. HGB5, assembly GCF_000183485.2. Taxonomy (NCBI): domain Bacteria; kingdom Pseudomonadati; phylum Bacteroidota; class Bacteroidia; order Bacteroidales; family Rikenellaceae; genus Alistipes; species Alistipes sp. HGB5. The sequence goes on from NZ_AENZ01000021.1 coordinate 113,962, forward strand.
GAGAACGGCGCCAACGTCATCGCGGCCCAGATCAAGGAGTATTATAAGACCGGCAGCATGGAGGGTGCGCATTTCCATCTTTCGGACGGCGGGTACGTCTTCGACTCGCGCAAGCTCAAGGAGCTGAAGATCGCCGAGTACGCTTTGCCGAAAGGCAGCGTTATCGAGGATACGGTGGCTGCCAAACTCTCGAAATATTCGCACTATATCGAGCTGCTCGTGGTCGGAATCGTACTGTTGGTGCTGCTGCTGATCTTCGTGGCCTTCCTGTTCCTGCGTACGCGGCGTCTGAAGCGCACGCTCGAAGAGCGCGAAGGCCAGCTGGTGATCGCCCGCGAGAAAGCCGAGGAGTCCGATATGCTCAAATCGGCCTTTCTGGCCAATATGAGCCATGAGATACGTACTCCGCTGAACGCCATCGTCGGCTTCTCGTCGCTCATGCAGGGCGAGGAACTCTCGCAGGAGGAGCGCGCCGAATACTGCGCCATCGTGGTCAACAATTCCGAAATGCTGTTGACGCTGCTGAACGACATCCTCGATATCTCGTCGCTCGAATGCGGCAAGATCAGGTTCAACTACTCTGCGGAGGAGATCGTGCAGATTTGTCAGCATATCCTCATGACCACGGCCCATACCTGTCAGCCGGGGGTCGAGGGGCGTCTCGAATGCGCCGTCGATTCGTACATGCTCACTACCGACGTCCACCGCCTGTCGCAGATACTTATCAACCTGCTGACCAATGCGGCCAAGTTCACCTCCGAAGGCAGCATCGTACTCGGGGTGGAGATCTGTCCCGAACAAAACGAGGTGCTCTTCTCGGTGACCGACACCGGTCCCGGCATTCCGCTCGACAAGCAGGAGATGATCTTCAACCGCTTCGAGAAACTCGACGGCAACAAGAAGAAGGGTACCGGACTGGGACTGGCCATCTGCCGTCAGATCGCCATGATCTTCGGCGGCCGCATCTGGGTCGATCCGACCTATACGGGCGGCGCCCGCTTTATCTTCGCCCATCCCATCGGACTCCGGCTCCCAGAGGATCGGGAGCACCGTGAGGGGGGGGGAGCCTTCGGGAGACGTCAAAGACCCTCCGTGTAGCCGATGACGGCAGTCTGGTTCGAACCCGTCGGTAAGCCGTGAAAAGGGCTGCTGCGGCAGTCTCTTCCTCCCGAAATGTAATCTGAAAGGACCCCCGGCGGGTCCTTTTTTTTGTCGCCGGAGGTGCGGCCGAAGTTCCGCCGCGGCCGGAATGTGCCCGGCAGGGCCTCTGCGCAGGGATTTTCGGGCCGCTCTCCGGGTCGGGCGTTGTGGAATTATTCCACAGCCGTGTGGAATAATTCTACACAATTTTGCATATCTTTGAGCCGCATTTGGACGGTATTTTGCTGCTAATAAATGTTTTAAACATACGGGTGCATCTTGGCGCAAGGATTGAACGATTGCTCTGTACCCTCATTTTATAAACACTCTATGAAATTTGATAAGTTGAAACCCGATTTGCAGAACCTGAATCTGGCCGGCGTGAAGAAGGCAGCTTCGCGTGCGGCCCGTGTCCGTGTGAAGCTGAGCCGCAGGCAGTGGATTGCGATAGCCTGCGCCGCGATCGTCGCGGGCGTACTGCTTGTGGTGCTGCTCCGGCCGCGGCCTGCATCGGTCACGCTTCCGGTCGTGGCCGTCGAACCCGTTGAGACGGAAGACGTCAATATTTACGGCGATTACGTGGGCCGCATCCGCGCCCAGCAGTTCGTCGAAATCCGCGCCCGCGTCGAGGGCTACCTCGAAAAGATGCTCTTCGCCGAAGGCACCTATATTAAAAAAGGCCAGACGCTTTTCGTGATCGACCCGCTCGTCTACCGGGCGCGCGTGGACAAGGCCAAGGCGCAGCTCAACAAGGCGCGCGCGCAGGCCCTCAAGGCCAAGCGCGACCTCGACCGTATCCGTCCGCTCTACCAGCAGAGCGCGGCCAGCCAGCTCGAACTGGACAACGCCATCGCTTCGTACGAGAGCGCCGCGGCCGACGTGGTGGTGGGCGAGGCCGACCTCACGCAGGCCGAAATGACGCTGGGCTATACCAATGTCAAGTCGCCCATCGCGGGGTATATCTCCGAGCGCAACGCCGACATCGGAACGCTCGTGGGACCGAACGGCAAATCGCTGCTGGCGACGGTGGTGAAGAGCGATACGGTGCGCGTCGATTTCAGCATGACGGCGCTGGACTACCTGCGCAGCAAAGCCCGCAACGTCAATCTCGGACACCGCGATACGGCCCGTAAATGGGACCCCTACATCACCGTGACGCTGGCCGACGGCTCCGAATACCCCTACCGGGGACTGGTCGATTTCGCCGATCCGCAGGTCGATCCCCAGACGGGTACCTTCTCCGTCCGTGCCGAGATGTCCAATCCCGACCATATCCTGTTGCCGGGCCAGTTCACCAAGGTGCGGCTGCTGCTCGACGTGCGTGAGGACGCCGTGGTCGTGCCGTCGAAGGCCGTGGTGATCGAGAAGGGCGGGGCCTACATCTTCGTGGTGCGTCCCGACAGCATCGTCGAGAAGCGTTTTATCGAAACGGGACCCGAAATCGGACAGAACATCGTCGTCGAGCGCGGACTGGTGTCGGGCGAAGACATCGTCGTGGAGGGATACCACAAGCTCCAGCACGGCATGAAAGTCGAACCGGTCGTTACGCGGCGCGAGGAGGAGACCGAAAATCAGCAGTAACCTATGAAAGCGGACTTTTTTATCGACAGGCCCGTCTTTTCGACGGTGCTGTCCATCATCATCGTGATCGTCGGCGGCATCGGCCTCGCCCTGCTGCCCGTCGATCAGTACCCCCAGATCGTGCCGCCTGTGGTCCGCATCTCGGCCTCCTATCCGGGCGCCGACGCGCAGACCGTGACGCAGGCCGTGGCCACGCCCATCGAGCAGGAGCTGAACGGCACGCCCGGCATGATCTACATGGAGTCGTCAAGCTCCAATTCGGGCGGTTTTTCCGCCACGGTGACCTTCGATATCTCGACCGATCCCGATCTGGCGGCCGTGGACATCCAGAACCGCCTGAAGAAGGCCGAAGCGCGTCTTCCGGCCGAGGTGGTGCAGAACGGCATCTCGGTCGAGAAGCAGGCGGCCAGCAAGCTGATGACCATCACGCTGCTGTCATCCGACCCCAAGTTCGACGAAATCTACCTGAGCAACTACGCCACGCTCAACGTGCTGGACATGCTGCGCCGCGTGCCCGGCGTGGGCAGCGTCTCGAACGTCGGCAGCCGCTATTACGCCATGCAGATATGGGTCATGCCCGACAAGCTGGCCGACCTCGGCCTGACGGTCAAGGATTTGCAGAACGCGCTCAAGGACCAAAACCGCGAATCGGCGGCCGGCGTGCTGGGGCAGGCCCCCATGAACGGCATCGACGTGACCATTCCGATCACGGCGCAGGGCCGTCTGTCATCGGTCAGCGAATTCGAAGATATCGTCGTGCGGGCCAATCCCGACGGTTCGATCATCCGTCTGAAGGACGTGGCGCGCATTTCGCTCGAAGCCTCCTCCTACAGCACCGAGAGCGGTATCAACGGCGGGAACGCCGCCGTCTTGAATATCAACATGCTTCCCGGCGCCAACGCCATGGAGGTCGCCGGTTCGGTCAAGAAGGTCATGGAGGAGATCCGTGCGAATTTCCCGGAGGGAATCAGCTATGAGATTCCGTTCGACATGACCACCTATATTTCCGAGTCGATCCACCACGTCTACCGGACGCTTTTCGAAGCGCTGCTGCTGGTGATTCTGGTGGTCTTCCTCTCGCTGCAGAGCTGGCGCGCGACGCTCATCCCGATCGTGGCGGTCCCCATTTCGCTGATCGGCACCTTCGGCGTGATGCTCGTCTTCGGCTTCTCGCTCAACATGCTGACGCTGCTGGGACTGATTCTCGCCATCGGCATCGTGGTGGACGACGCCATCGTGGTGGTCGAGAACGTGGACCGCATCATGAACGAGGAGCATCTTTCGCCTTACGAAGCGACGAAGAAGGCGATGGGCAGCCTGAGCGGCGCACTGATCGCCATGTCGCTCGTGTTGTGCGCCGTTTTCGTCCCGGTGAGCTTTCTTGCGGGAATCACGGGACAGCTTTACCGCCAGTTCACCATTACGATCGCCGTGTCGGTGATCATTTCGACGGTCGTGGCGCTGACGCTCAGCCCCGTGATGTGTTCGCTTTTCCTCAAACCCGAAAGCGGGGAGAAGAAAAACCGGTTTTTCCGCCGCATCAATCTCGGACTGGCGACGGGCAACAGGTTCTACGGCCGGATGATTCGGGGGGCGCTGAAGCACTCGCGGCGCATGCTGGCCGCCTTCGGCATCGTGCTGGTCGGCATCTGGCTGATGAACCGTCTGGTGCCCCAGAGCTTCATGCCGCAGGAGGATCAGGGCTATTTCACCGTGGAGCTGGAGCTGCCCGAAGGGGCGACTATCGAGCGTACGCGCGAGGTGACCGACCGGGCCGTCGAGTTTCTGATGAACGATCCCGACGTGGAGTACGTGCTCAACGTGACGGGTTCGAGTCCCCGCGTGGGCACCAATCAGGCGCGCAGCCAGCTGACCGTGATCCTCAAACCGTGGGGCGACCGCGATTCGGACGGCCTGAGCGAGGTGATGCAGCGCGTGCGCGCCGAGATGTCGCGCTATCCCGAAAGCCGGGTCTACCTGTCGCGTCCGGCCGTGATTCCCGGTCTGGGCAATTCGGGCGGTTTCGAGATGGTGCTCGAAGCGCGCGGCAATACGACCTACGCCGAGCTGCAGCGCGCCGTCGATACGCTGATGCACTATGCCGCGCAGCGGCCCGAATTCACGGGGCTCTCGTCGTCGATGCAGGGCGATATTCCGCAGCTCTATTTCGACGTGGACCGCGACAAGGCGCAGCTGCTGGGCGTTTCGATGTCGGACATTTTCTCCACGATGAAGGCCTTTACGGGGTCGATCTACGTCAATGACTTCAACATGTTCAACCGCATCTACCGCGTTTACATTCAGGCCGAGGCTCCCTACCGCGCCCAGCGCGACAACCTGAACCTCTTCTTCGTGCGCGGGGCGGGCGGGGTGATGATTCCCATCACGGCGCTCGGCACGACGCATTATACCACGGGTGCGGGCAACATCAAGCGCTTCAACATGTTCAACTCGGCGACCATTTCGGGCGAAGCGGCCCACGGCTACAGTTCGGGGCAGGCGATGAGCGTGCTGGAGAGCATCGTCCGCAAGCATTTCCCTGCATCGGTCGGCGTCGAGTGGAGCGGACTCTCCTATCAGGAGAAGCACGTGGGCGAACAGACCGGGCTGGTGCTGGCGCTGGCCTTCCTCTTCGTCTTCCTGTTCCTCGCCGCACAGTACGAAAGCTGGTCGGTGCCCGTGGCCGTCATCCTGTCGCTTCCCGTGGCCGGCATCGGCGCCTATCTGGGCATCTGGATCTGCGGGCTGGAGAACAACATCTATTTCCAGATCGGACTGGTGATGCTCGTGGGGCTGGTGGCCAAGAACGCCATCCTGATCGTGGAGTTCGCCAAGGAGGAGATCGAGAAGGGACGCGACGCCGTCTCTGCGGCCCTTACCGCGGCGCACCTGCGCTTCCGCCCGATCGTGATGACCTCGCTGGCCTTCATCCTCGGCCTGCTGCCGCTGGTCTTCGCTTCGGGACCGGGTTCGGCCAGCCGTCAGGGCATCGGCACGGGCGTCTTCTTCGGCATGCTGGTCGCCATTACCGTCGGCATTGTCTTCGTGCCCTTCTTCTTCGTGTGGATTTACAGGATCAAAGCAAAACTGAAACGATGAAACGACTTACGATAATCATTCTGCTGGCCGCAGCGGCCGGAATGGTCTCCTGCTCGGCCGTGCGGCACTGCAAGGCGCCCGACGTCGATCTGCCGGAGCGCATCGCCGGGGAGGATTCCGACTCCCTGACCGTTGCCGACGTGCAGTGGTGGCGGTTCTACGGCGATTCGACCCTCTGCCAAATCATCGAACGCACGCTGGACAACAACCGGGACATGCTCGCCGCCGCCGCGCGCGTGGAGCGCCTGCGGGAGCTGTACCGGGTGAGCCGGGCCGAACGCCTGCCGTCGGTCACGGGAACCGCTTACGGCGACTACGAGACCAACGACTACGCCGGTGAAAAATCGAGCCGCGACCCCGGATTCGGGGCCAAAGTCACGCTCAGCTGGGAGCTGGATTTGTGGGGCAACCTGCGCTGGGCCAAACGCAAAGGGGGCGCCGAATACCTCGCTTCGGTCGAGGACCGGCGGGCGATGCGCATGACGCTGGTGGCGTCCGTCGCCGCGGCCTACTTCAACCTCATCGCGCTGGATAACGAGCTGTCGATCGTGCGGCGTACGCTCATTACGCGCAGCGAGGGACTCTATCAGGTGCAGCTGCGGTTCGAGGGCGGTCTCACCTCCGAAATGGTCTATCAGCAGGCGAAGGTGGAGTACGCCTCGACGGCCGCGCTGATTCCGGACCTCGAACGCAAAATCAAGATCATGGAGAACGGCATCCTGCTGCTCATGGGTGAAAATCCCGACCGGCGGGTGGTGCGCGGCAAGATGAATACCGATGCCGAATTCGCTGACAGCCTGCCCGTCGGACTGCCCTCCGGGCTGTTGCAGCGCCGTCCCGACGTCCGGTCTTCCGAGCAGCGGCTCCGTGCGGCGATGGCTTCGGCGGGCATGGCCTACGCCGACCGGTTTCCGCGCCTGACGTTCAATCTGACGGGCGGTCTCGAAAACGACGCCCTGAGCGGATTTTTCCGTTCGCCTTTCTCGTATGTCGCCGGGACGCTCGCTTCGCCGATCTTCGGTTTCGGCCGCAAGCAGGCCCGCTACCGCGCCGCGCTGGCGGCCTACGATGAAGCGCGTCTGGCCTACGAGCAGAAAGTCCTGACGGTCTTCAAGGAGGCCGACGACGCCGTGGTCACCTATCGCAGCGCCCGCAAAACGGCGGCCTTGAAGCTGAATCTGCGCGATGCGGCGAGCAAATACGTCGAGCTGGCGCACCTGCAATACCGTGCCGGAAGCACCAATTACATCGACGTGCTGGACGCCCAGCGGCGCTATTTCGACGCCCAGATCGGCCTGAGCAACTCCGTGCGCGACGAGCATCTGGCGCTGGTGCAGCTCTACAAGGCGTTGGGCGGCGGCTGGACCGAATGACTTGGCGTTACAGATATGGACGAGGGGCGTAGTCATAGACCTGCGCCCCTTCGTCTGTTTTCTGTCGTATCTCCGGTGTTTCCCGGTCTGCAGCCGGTCGTGTCCCGCGATCGGCCATGTGCTCCATAGCCGGTCATGCACTCTGCGATTGGCCGTACGCTCCGGGATTCGCCGGCCTTGGGCATCGAAAAAGCCGCAGGAACCTGTCGAAACAGACTCTTGCGGCCGGATTGTGGAATTATATTCCCGGTTTAGAACCGTCTTTTGCCGTAACCGTCGCGGTTGTAGCCACCGCCGCCGCGGTTGCCTCCGTAACCGCCGCCGTTGCCGTGTTCGGTCTTGGGGCGGGCTACGTTTACGATGATCGTCATACCCTCGAAATCGGTGCCGTTCAGGGCGTCGATGGCGCTCTGACCTTGGCCCTCGTCGGGCATCTCGACAAAGCCGAAACCGCGCGAACGTCCGGTCTCCCGGTCTGTGATGATGTTAGCCGAAGATACCTCTCCGTATTGTGCGAAAAGTGCCTGCAAACTCTCGCCTGTCGTGCGGAAGTTCAGTTTTGAAACGTAAATGTTCATCTGTCTTTTGATTATGTGAAATGATGCTTGTTTATTTTGCGTATGCTATGTTGACCGCATTGAGTCCCCGTTGACCGCGTTCCGTCTCGAAGGTCACCAGCGCGCCTTCGGCGATGTCGGCCGGTGCGTTGCTGATGTGGAAGAAATATTTCTCCGTACTGTCGAGGTCCTTGATGAAACCGTAGCCTTTGTCTGTGTTGAAATGTTCCACGCGTCCCCGCAGTGCGACCGGCTCCTGCTCCTCCTTTTTGGGGACGAATACCGCGATGGTCTCCGCATCGACCTTCGGTTTGCTGCTCATGTCGGGCGGCGTGTCGGTAATCATGCCGTTCGCATCGACATACGCGATCATGTCGTCGAGCGAGCTGCCGCCCCTGTTGGCTTTGCGTTCCTCTTTGCGCTGTTGCTTCTCTAACTTCTTGCCTTGTTTTTTCTTCTCTAATTCTCTTTTGCTGAATGAAATCGCCATTAATTATATGATTAAAATGTGTTTGTTCCAGGCTTTCGCCGCCGTTGCCGCACGCCGCCGGATATGCTCCGTGCCGCGCTGTTGCTGGAGCGAGTCGGTATTCGAACAAAAAAAGTCGGTTTTGAAGGCTGAATCAGCGATGGAGAAGACCTGCTAAAGATAAGCGGGACAGTGTATTGCCAAGAAAGTTACAATATGAACTCGATTGTCCGGGTTGCCAAAGATAGGCATTATAATCGGAATATCTGCATTTATTTGCAGATATTTCGCTGCCGGTGCATTTCGGCGCTTTGGGCGGGACTTATCCGATAAAAAAAAGCCACCGCTTTCGCGGTGGCTTGAGCCGAAACCGGGACTTGAACCCGGGACCTCTTCATTACGAGTGAAACGCTCTACCAACTGAGCTATTTCGGCTTGCCGGGAACATTAAGTTCCCTTTGGGACTGCAAATATCTGAAAAATATTTTTTTCAAACAACAATTTTTCAAAAATTCTCACATTTCTTACTATATTCGCGCAAAACTAACCCGATAATGGTCACTTTTCTGGTGTGCCTTGCGCTGCTGGTGGCGGCGTATTTTACATACGGACGTTATCTGGAGCGTCTTTGCGGGGCCGATGCAGGGCGTCCCGTGCCTTCGGCCGTGTCGTTCGACGGCGTGGACTATATTCCGATGCCGATGTGGAAGACTTTCCTCGTCCAACTGCTCAATATCGCCGGTCTGGGGCCGATTTTCGGCGCCGTGCTGGGCGCGGCTTACGGTCCCGTGGCGTTTCTCTGGATCACGTTCGGCGGGATTTTCATGGGCGCCGCCCATGACTTTATCGCCGGTATGATCTCCCTGCGCAGTAACGGTGCGAGCCTTCCGGAGACGGTCGGCACCTATCTGGGCAACGGCATCAAACAGCTGATGCGCGTCTTTTCGGTCGGATTGATGGTGCTCGTGGGCGCGGTGTTCCTCTCGCAGCCCGCTTCGCTGATCGCCAACCGCATCGACGCTCCGGCGCTTTCGGGAATCGTCTTCGGCGATTTCTCGTGGCTGCTGCTGATCGTTCTGGGCGTCATTCTCGTTTATTATATCGTGGCGACCCTGCTGCCCGTCGATAAGATTATCGGACGCATCTATCCGGTTTTCGGCTGTGCGCTGCTTTTCATGGCGCTGGGAATCCTTGCGGTACTGCTTTTCAGCGGGAAATATACGATTCCCGAATTCACCTCTTTCCGGAACCAGATCGCCGATGCGGCGCGGTTTCCGATCGTGCCGATGCTCTTTACGACCATCGCCTGCGGCGCGATTTCGGGATTTCACGCCACGCAGTCGCCGCTGATGGCCCGCTGTCTTGGCTCCGAGCGTCAGGCCCGGCCCGTGTTTTACGGCGCCATGATCTCCGAGAGCATCATCGCCCTGATCTGGGCGGCTGTCGCCATGGCGTTCTGGAACGGCGTCGGAGGGCTGAACGCCGCGATCGCCGAATACGGCGGACAGGCGGCCGTGATGGTCGACGCGATCGCCCGCGACACGCTGGGCGAGGTGCTGGCCGGGTTCGTGATTTTCGGAGTCGTGGCCTGCGCGATCACTTCGGGCGACACGGCCTTCCGCTCGGCGCGGCTGATCGTCGCCGACTTTATGGGCGTCGAGCAGCGGAGCCTGCGCAAACGCATCTGCATCAGCGTTCCGCTCTTCGCTGCAGGTCTCGTAATCATATTCTGTCTGCCTTTTCAGACAATGTGGAGCTATTTCGCGTGGATGAACCAGACGCTGGCGATGGTCACGTTGTGGATGATTACGGCTTTCCTGAACCGGCACGGCCGCAACCGCTGGGTGGGGCTGATTCCGGCGACGGTCATGACCTACGTATGCTCGTCCTATGTCTTCGTCTCTCCGCTCATGTGCGGCATGCGCGACCGTGCGGCGGCCTACCTGCTGGGCGGGGCGGTGACACTCGTATTGTTGATAATTCTAATTTTTAAAATGCGGCGCGATGCAAAATCCCTGCCTTAACCCGACTGCCGACCAGACCTACGAGGTAATCGGCGAGGGACCCTATAATTTTGCCAAAGTACTGGCCCGTACCCGCGAAATGGAGCGTGCCGGAAATGTCGAGGAAGCCTGCAACGAGCGGTTTCAGGCCTTTCAGCGTTTTGCCGAGCTGGTGCCGGAGGACGAGGAGGTGAATCTCGAATGGAACCACCGCAATTCGCGCGCGGCCCTCGAACTGATTCGGGCGTCGGCCATCGACCATTTTCTGATCAACGACTTCGAAATGTCGGCGGCACTGCTCGAATTGCTGCTCGAACTGGACCCCGAAGACCATCTGGAGGGGAGTGAACTGCTGGCTTTCGATTATCTGGCCATGGACGAGCAGGAGTTGTTCGACGAGGTGATCAACGACGTGTCGGACAAGTATGCCAGCCGCGAAATCCTGCTGCTATGGTCGGCGTTCCGCCGCGGCGGGAAGCTGCCCGAAGGGGAGTTGCAGCGCTTCAAAACCCGCTTTGCGCCCTATTTCGCCGAATTTACGGCCGAGGAGCATCCCGCCGACGAGACTTACCTGCGCGATATCGAGAGCGAACGCCCTTCGCTTCGGGCGCAGGCCCGCGAATTGTGGTTGCAGACCGAAAACCTATGGTGTCTCTGGCCCGGATTCATCGGGGCGCTGCGCGCGGCCCGATGACGAACGGCAGGAGCTGAGGCGTCGCAGGGGGTGACGGCGGGTGACGGCATTGCAGGGACGGAGACGTCGCAGGCTCCGCCCCTCCGGCCGCATGATCTCCGGCGCTATTTCTTGTGGCGTTCCAGATAGATCGAATAGAGCCTGAAATGCTCTTCGATCGCCTTTTTGTACCCTTTCAGGTCGCGGTTTTCGATGTATTTCAGCAGGTCGCGGTGCGTCACCAGCGCACCGGCCCGCTCCAGCTCCTTTTCGATCGGTTCCAGAAAGTCGCGGTACTTCTCCTTGACGAAATCCAGCACGGGATAGATGATGTCCTGAAATTCGGTGATGATCTTGTTTCCCGTGATTTCATAGAGTTTGGTGTGGAAACGGTGTTCGCTGACCGGGGCGTATTTATTGTTGCCGATGACCTGACTCATTTCGACGATCTCCTTCAGTTCGGCGACGTCGGCGTCGGTGAGGTTGCGGAAGATGTTGTCGCTGATGCCGATTTCGAGCGCCACGCGGAATTCGAGGATGTCGCAGAGCGTCGATTCGTTCATCAGCAGCGGATTGATGCACCGCTTCATGCCGCCGAGCAGCGACGGCTCGCCCAGCACCATGCCTTTCTTGGTGCGCGAGACGATCATGCCGGTCATCTTGAAGCGGCTCAGCGCTTCGCGCAGTACGGCCCGGCCGACGCCCAGCGACGCCGCGAGTTCCATCTCGTTCGGAATGCTGCATCCGGGGCGCAGACCCTGTTCCTTGAAGTAGGAGATCAGACTCTCCTCGACGCTGTCTACGAGCGTGGTGTTGTGGTTGGCTAACTTCAGTTCTTCCATGCGCGGGTGTCTCTTTGCCGGCGGGGCTTGTGCGGCTATTCGGTCTCTTTCCGGTTTCGGACCAGCTCCTTGAAGCAGTGGCGGCAGATCGCCTCGTAGGAGTCGGTTTCGCCCAGCATGACCAGCTTTTCGTCTTGCGTAAGGCGGTGCGAATGGTGCGCGAGGTTGCCGCAGCGGACGCAGATGGCGTGGACCTTGGTGACGTATTCGGCCGTGGCCATCAGCGCCGGCATCGGGCCGAAGGGCTTGCCGGTGTAGTCCATGTCGAGTCCCGCGACGATGACCCGCACGCCGCTGTCGGCCAGCTCGCGGCAGACCTCGATGATGCCGTCGTCGAAGAATTGCGCCTCGTCGATGCCCACGATATCGACGTCGGAGGTCATCAGCAGGATGTTCCGGGCCGAGTCGACCGGCGTGGAGCGGATGGCGTTGGCGTCGTGCGAGACGACCTCCTCTTCCGAATAGCGCACGTCGATGCGGGGTTTGAAGATTTCAACCTTCTGGTTGGCGAATTTGGCGCGTTTGAGACGGCGTATCAGCTCTTCGGTCTTGCCTGAGAACATCGAGCCGCAGATTACTTCGATCCAGCCTTTGCGGCTGGCGTTTTCCAAGAACATAAATCAGAGTATCGTTTGTTTCGGTTTGTTATTCGCACTCGTCGAGGCGGGTGATGCGGGCGCCGAGGGCGTTCAGGCGGCCGTCGATGTCGCGGTAGCCGCGGTCGATCTGGTCGATGTTCTGGATCGTCGAGACCCCCTCGGCCGACATGGCGGCGATCAGCAGCGCCACGCCCGCGCGGATGTCGGGCGAAGTCATGCGCGTCGCGCGCAGGCGTATGCGGTGGTCGTGGCCGATGACCGTGGCGCGGTGCGGGTCGCAGAGGATGATCTGCGCCCCCATGTCGATCAGTTTGTCGACGAAGAACAGACGGCTTTCGAACATCTTCTGGTGAATCAGCACGGCGCCCTTGGCCTGCGTCGCCACCACGAGGAAGATCGACAGCAGGTCGGGCGTGAGTCCCGGCCACGGGGCGTCGGCGATGTTCATGATCGAGCCGTCGAGGAAGGTCTCGATCGAGTAGTGGTCCTGCCGGGGAATATGGATGTCGTCGCCCTGCTGTTCGAAGCGGATGCCCATGCGGGCGAACTGCGCCGGGATGATGCCGAGGTTCTCGAACGAGACGTTCTTGACGGTCAGCTCCGACTGGTTCATGGCGGCCATGCCGATGAAACTGCCCACCTCGATCATGTCGGGCAGCAGCGTGTGCTCCGTGCCTCCGAGCGAATCGACGCCCTCGATGGTCAGCAGGTTCGACGCTATGCCCGAAATGCGCGCTCCCATGCGGTTGAGCATCTTGCACAACTGCTGCAGGTAGGGTTCGCAGGCGGCGTTGTAGATCGTCGTCGAGCCTTTGGCCAAGACTGCGGCCATAACGATGTTGGCGGTACCCGTCACCGAAGCCTCGTCCAGCAGCATGTAGGTGCCCTTCAGCTCTTTGCCTTCGACCATGAAGAACTCGTCGGCGATGTCGAAGTTGAATTTCGCGCCGAGCTTCTGGAATCCGATGAAGTGGGTGTCGAGCCTGCGGCGGCCGATCTTGTCGCCGCCCGGCTTGGGGATGTAGCCCACGCCGAAGCGGGCCAGCATCGGGCCGATGAGCATCACCGAACCCCGCAGGCGCGTGCAGCGCCGGCGGTAGTCCTCCGTGCGCAGATATTCGAAGTCGATCTCCTTGGCGCAGAAGCTGTAGGTGTCTTCGGCGAGCTGTTCGACCTCGACGCCCATGCGGCGCAGCAGCTCGATGAGCTGCATGACGTCCAGAATCCGGGGGATATTGTGCACCGTGACCCGTTCGGGAGTCAGCAGCGTGGCGCAGAGTATCTGCAACGCCTCGTTTTTGGCGCCTTGGGGCGTAATGCTACCGTGAAGGCGGTGGCCTCCTTCGACTTTGAAAATTGCCATATGCGTGATAATTAACTGCGGGACCGTGTTTCCCGCCGGATTCCGCTCCCGGCGGCGCAGCCGCAGGATGTGCCGTCGGCGGGCTTTCGTCCCTCCTCTTCTTGACAAAGTTAAAAAGATTTCGTGCTTTTTGCCCGGCTTTTTTGAATTATTTTCGTGAAAAATTTTTGCGGATAACTTTTTTGTTGTACTTTTGCAATCCGTAAAAATGTCTGAAACAATAAAAAGTATATAGCTATGGCAATGAAGAGAACTTACCAGCCCTCGCGCCGGAAAAGAATCAACAAGCACGGTTTCCGCAGTCGTATGGAGACGGCGAACGGCCGTAAGGTGCTGGCTGCACGTCGCGCGAAAGGTCGCAAGAAGCTGACCGTATCGGACGAATCGACGTTCAAGTACGCTTAGTTCCCCGTTAGGAAAGAGTGAAAGCCGACGCAAAGTCGGCTTTTTTTGTTTATCTTTACCGCCGGCCGCCGGCCTGATGCCGGAAACTCGTTGCGGGGTCTCTCCGCGGGAAACTGCGGGCGGCGCAAACCGTAAAACCGTTGAAGATGCTTACTATCAGACGAGCTGTGGAGACCGACTGCGGACTGATCCGCAGTCTGGCCGACGAGGTGTTTCCGGCGACTTACCGCGAAATTATCACCTCGTCGCAAATGGATTACATGATGAAGTGGATGTATGCGCCCGAAGTCTTGCGGCGTGAGATGCGCACCGGGGTTGCGTGGTTCATCGCCTCGTCCGACGGCGAACCGTGCGGGTACCTTTCGGTGCAGCAGGAGGCCGAAGAGTTGTTCCATTTGCAGAAAATCTACGTGCTGCCCCGTTTTCAGGGTCTCGGCGTCGGGGAATTCCTGTTCCGCCATGCTGTGGAATATGTTCGTTCGGTGCATCCCGCGCCCTGCAGGATGGAGCTGAACGTAAACCGCAGCAACCGTGCAGTGCGTTTTTACGAGAAGATGGGCATGCGCAAGCTCCGCGAAGGCGATTTCCCGATCGGCGACGGCTATTACATGAACGATTACATCATGGGGCTGGAGATCGAATAGCCGCTCCGTATGTGTCGGAGAGGGGGGCTTTTCGCCGGATGATATAAAAGGATGTCTGAAAAGACATCCTTTTTTAAGATCGGTGCCGGTGCTTGTTTCCCGGTCGCCGTATGTCGCCATGGCGACATACGGCAGCCGCGGGAAAGTCGGCCGTTATTTGCCCTCGGCCGTCTTGAACAGATCGACTTCGCCGCGCTCGACCTTGCCGTGCATGTCGGCCAGCTCGGCGATTACCGGAGAGATGAATTCGAGCGTGTCGGCGACGGCCGACTTTTCGCCCTCGCCCTTGATGCGATAGAGCATGGCGGCGTACAAGGCCCTGAAGCACAACTCCGTGTCGTTCATGCCCGGATTGCCCAGCACGGCGCGCAGGCGCGGCAGTTCGGGTTCGAGACGGGCGTATGTCCTGCGGTAGTGCTCGCCGACGGGGAGCTTCATCAGCTGCAGGTGCAAATCGTGCAGGTCGCCGATCAGGTGGAGCGTATGTTCCAGATGCCCTTTTTCGTCTTTGCCCTCCTGATGCAGCAGGTTGGCGATGTCCATGTACCAGAGCAGGAATACGTGCTTCTGCTCGTCGGCGATGTCCTTGCGGGGGGCTATGAGCGTCGAGAAGATCGCTTCGGGGCTGAATTGCAGCGCCCGCAGCAGGTCCTCCAGCTGCCAGAGGTAGAGGATGTATTCGGCGATGTTTTCCCGGCGTTTGGCTTGTGCTATGTCCATGCTGATCCGCGCTTATTTGGTCGGTTTGATCCACCGCTGCGGCGCGCCCGCACGGTGTTTGAGAAAGTACTGCTGCGATTTCAGGAGGTTGCGCGACTGCAGCACCATGTTCTTGGTCTCGGTCAGGATCGTCAGGTAGAGCATCGACGCCTTGGTGTTGGACCGGGCTTCGTTGATGCGCCCAAGCTCCGATTTGATGGCCTCGGCGATCGACTCGAACAGCTGGTCGCGCAGCGCCAGCACCATCTCGATCTCCGTGAAGTCGCCGTCGCGCAGCATCTGGTTGATGTGACGGTAGATCGACTCCACATCGTCGTTGATCGACATCAGGTCCTTGGCCTGCTCCTTCGACAGTCCTTCGTGGTTGTTGTCGATATGTTCGAACGCAGGGCGCGTGATGTGCATCAGCGCCTTGGTCATTTCGTTGAGGTAATCCACCACCTGCACGTAGTAGTGGGCCGTGTTCACGTCGCCGCTCTGCAACTTCTTGAGCGTGGGCAGCAGCGTGTATTTGCGTTCGCGCGACTGGTAGAAGAGGTCGTTCGACTCCTTGACCATGTCGCGCAGCACCTTGCGGTTCTCCTTGAAGACGGCGATCAGCGTGCGGTCGTAAATCTTCGTGGCGCACTCCATCGTGCGGCAAACCTCTTCGCGCAGGCTGGCGATGATGTCCTCGTTGGTGCGCGTGTCGGCGTTGGCCGCCGTGGGGGAGGCGGATTTGCCTTTTTTTAGGAAGTTGCTGTGGATGAGCATGTAGCCGCACAAGAGGGTGACGATGACGAATGCGACGGTTCCGCCGTAGATCAGGGCCAGCCCCACGACGAATGCGATCAGGAATCCGCCCAGCGCCGTGATGAACCAGCCGGCGACGACGGTCATGACGCCCGAAATGCGGTATACGGCGCTTTCGCGGCCCCATGCGCGGTCGGCGAGCGACGAACCCATGGCCACCATGAAGCAGACGTAAGTCGTCGAGAGGGGCAGTTTGAGCGACGTGGCGATGGCGATCAGCATGGCCGAGGTCGTGAGGTTCACCGTGGCGCGGATCATGTCGTACGGCGCGCCGCTGTGTTCGATGTCCTCGTATTCGAAGCGGCGCGAAATGGCGGCTCGCACGCGCGGCGGGATGACCCGTTCGATGCCGGCGTTGATGTTGAGTGCCGCGCGGACGATCGTGCGCGAGAGGACCGACGAACCGTACTGCTCGGTGCCTTCGTCACCCTGCGCCGAGAGCGACAGCTCGGTTTCGGTGACGTGCATGGCCTTTTTCGAGGTCCAGAGCGTGAGTATCATGATGGCGCCTGCGGCCAGCAGGATCAGGAAGTTGGCCGGAACGTTGTCGTTCAGCACGCCCATCAGCATTTGGGAATCGCCGCTGTGCCGGGCGATCGAGTAGGCGTCGAATCCGGCGACGGGTACGCCGATGAAGTTCACCAAGTCGTTGCCCGCGAAGGCCAGCGCCAAGGCGAAGGTGCCCGAAAGGATGGTGATGCGCAGGATGTTGATCTTGAACCGCTGTATGAAGAAGAGCAGCAGCGAGCAGACGACCCAGCAGATCAGGAGCGACAGCAGCAGGTGATTGTCCACCATCGTGACGAAATCGTGTCCCGCCAGAATGGATTTAAGCCCTTTGAAGACGGCGAAGTAGACGATCGCCGTCAGCGAGGCGCCGCACCACATCGACCCGAAGCGGCGGAACGGAAGCGTGTAGCGGAACGAGAAGATCGTGCGCGAGACGTACATGACGAAGGTTCCGCAGGTGAAGGCGATGACCACCGACAGGAGGATCGCCGAGACGATGCCCATGGCGCGGGAGGTGTTGATGAACTGTCCCAGCGCGCCGACGCCGAGGTCGGGGGTGTTCGAGATTTTGTAGATCGACACGGCGATGGCCGATCCGAGCAGGCAGAAGATCAGCGATACGGTGGTCGAGGTAGGCAGTCCCCACGAATTGTAGAGGTCCAGCAGGATGATGTTGGCGAACATCACGCCCAGATAGAGCATCATCACTTCGTGGAAGGTGAAGAGTCCGGGATTGAACATGCCGCTGCGGGCGACCTCCATCATGCCGCTCGACGTTACTACGCCGATGATGATGCCGATCGAGGCGACGAGCAGGATGGTGCGCATGGGTGCGGCTTTGGAGCCGATGGCGGAGTTGAGGAAATTGACTGCGTCGTTGGTGACGCCGACAAAAAGACCGGATATGGCGAGAATGCCCAGAATGCCTACAATGACAGTGTAGATTTCACTCATGTTAGGGTTTAGTGCAAATTGTGAACAAATTTACGCCATTTTTCCCGATGAAACGGTTTTGCCGCCGAATATTAACATTAATTTAACATGGAGTTTCGCGGATGCGGCACTTTCGGATAACAGCCGGACGCTGCGTCCGGCGCGTCGTTCCATGAAAAAAGGCAGGATCAACAAGATCCTGCCCTTTCTCTTCGGGCGTTGTCGTCGCTCCTGCCCTTGCTTTTCGGCCGGGGCCTACTCTTCGTCGGTGTCGGTGTAGGCCTTCAGCAGCTTGTCCTGCACGTCGGCCGGAACCTGCTCGTAGGAGGAGAATTTCATCGAGTAGGTCGCCGACCCCGACGTGAGCGACGAAAGGGTCGTCGAATAACGGTACAGCTCGGCCAGCGGAACCGTGGCGTTCAGGCGGTCGAAGCCCTTGTCGGACTCCATGCCGGCAATCATCGCGCGGCGGTTCTGGAGGTCCGACATCACGGCGCCCATGTAGTCGCTCGGCACGAGGACCTCGACGTTGTAGATCGGCTCCATGATCTTGGGTCCCGCGTTGCGGAATGCCTCCTTGAAGGCGTTGCGCGCCGCCAGCTTGAACGAGATTTCGTTCGAATCCACCGGGTGCATCTTGCCGTCGTAGATCACTACGCGGATGTCGCGGGCGTAGGAACCCGTCAGCGGGCCTTCGTCCATCTTCTCCATGATGCCCTTGAGGATGGCGGGCATGAAGCGCGCGTCGATGGCGCCGCCCACGATCGCCGAGTAGAACTGCAGCTTGCCGCCCCACGGCAGGTCGTATTCCTCCTTGGTCTTGGGGTTGACGACCATGTCGCCCTTGCCGGGAACCTTGTAGTTCTTGGGTTCGGGCATGCCTTCGTAGTAAGGCTCGATGATCATGTGCACCTCGCCGAACTGGCCTGCGCCGCCCGACTGCTTTTTGTGGCGGTAGTCGGCCTGCGCCACCTTGGTGATGGTCTCGCGGTAGGGAATCTTCGGCGCGATATAGTCGTACTGGAGGCGATTCTCCTTTTCGATGCGCGTGCGGAGGATATTGAGATGATGCTCGCCCTGACCCTGTATGATGGTTTGTTTCAGCTCCTTGGAGTATTCGACCAGAATCGTCGGGTCCTCGAATTTGGCGTCGTTGAGCACCTTGCCCAGCTTCTCCTCGTCGCCCTGCTCCTTGGCCTTGACGGCGGCGCGGTAGCGCGGTTCGGGGAATACGATCGGTTCGACGGTCACCGGCGCCGACGGCGCCGCGAGCGTGTCGTTGGTGCGCGTGCCCTTGAGTTTGACGGTGCAACCGATGTCGCCCGCCATGAGTTCGGTGACTTTGATGCGGTTCCTGCCCGCTACGGCGAAGAGCTGCGACACCTTCTCCTTGTTGCCCGTGCGGGTGTTCACCAGCTCGGTGCCCTCGGCGATACGGCCGCGGATCACGCGGAAATAGGTGATCTCGCCGATATGCTGTTCGACCTGACTCTTGAATACGAAAGCCACGGCGGGCGCCGTCTCGTCGGCCGCGATCTCTTCGCCGTCGGTCGAGAGGAAGTTCGGGGCCTTCAGCGGGCCGGGAGCGACGTTGATGATGAACTCCATCAGACGCTTGGTGCCGATGTCGCGCTTGCCGCTGGTGCAGAAGATCGGCATCACCTCGCGTTTCGAGAGGCCGATTTTCAGACCCGCGCGGATGTCGTCCTGCGTGAGCGTGCCCTTGTCGAAGTACAGCTCCATGAGGGCTTCGTCGTGTTCGGCGGCCATCTCGACCAGCTCCTTGTTCAGCTCCTGAGCCTTGTCCAGCTCTTCGGCGGGAATTTCCAGCTCCTCGCGGTGGCCGTCGTTGTCCTTGAAACGGTACATCTTCATCAGCAGTACGTCGATGAAGGCGTTGAATTCGGGACCCTGATTGACCGGGTACTGCACGATGACGGGCTTCACGCGCGACGAGGCGCGGATCGACTCGACGGCGGCCTCGAAATTGGCCTTGTCGGCGTCGAGCTGGTTCACTACGCCGATCACGGGTTTCTGCAGCAGACGGGCGTAGCGGGCCTGAATTTCGCTGCCGACCTCCCAGCCGTTCTGGGCGTTGAACAGGAATACGCCCACGTCGCCCACCTTGAACGCCGAGAAGAGACTTCCGCAGAAGTCGTCCGAGCCGGGGCAGTCGATGATGTTCAACTTGCGGTCCATGAATTCGGTGAAGAGGATGGTCGAATAGATCGAGCGCTTGTATTCATGCTCGATATCCGTGTTGTCCGAGAGCGTGTTGTTCGTCTCGATACTACCCCTGCGGTCGATGACCTTACCCTCGAAGGCCATCGCTTCGGCAAGGGTAGTTTTCCCCGTGCCGGGCGCGCCGATGAGTACGATGTTCTTGATCTCTTTAGCTGAATAATTTTTCATATTCCCGTGTGGTTTTAAGGTTTTCGGGTGGTTCGGGGCGTCGCCGGAGGTGTTCCCGCGGGGCGTATTCCCGGTTGCGGAAGCCGCCCTTTCCGGGATTTTCCGGTTAGCCGACTATAAATATACAAAAAAAACGGGATAACCAAACCGGGGCATGAAAAAATCGCCCTCAGGAGGCGATTTTTCGGTCTAAAAAAGGAATGTCGAGCCACGTGAGCTTTTTCCACAGCCACTCGACGGGACCGTGCGAATGGCGGCGCAGCCATATCCGGCAGAAGGCGTACTGTACGAGGATGATGCCCACGCCCGCGAGTGTGCCGTAGATCACGTCCACGTGGCGGTAAAGCCCCATGCCCCAGTTGTAGAAGAGCGCCGTTCCGAGCAGCGATTGCAGCAGGTAGTTGGTCAGGCTCATGCGGCCGAAGAAGGTCATGCCGTGCAGCGCCCGCCGGAATCCCGGCAGTCCGTACCACAGCAGGACCACCGCCGCGACGATGGCCGTCGCCGTCATCAGGTTGCGCATCGCCTCGAACGGCACGAGCCATGTGCCGAGAATGCCGGCAGCCAGCAGCCCGCCCCAGATGCGCCGGTTGCGGCCTTCGTCGTAGAAGAGCCGGTAACGGCCCGCCAGCATGCCCAGCACGAACATCAGCAGCGTCTGCGTGGCGCGGCCGTGTTCCAATCCCCATGCGAACGAGCTGATCGGCCCGTAGGCGAGGCTTGCGCGGGCGCTCTGGGCGAAGGTTCCCGTGGCGAGGGTCGGATAGAGGGTCTCCATGCCTTCGATGCCGCGCAGCGAGAGCGTATGGCCGCTGAAGTGCTGGTAGAGTTCGAGCGGCTGGATGAAGAGCAGCGCCGCTATGACCCACACCCAGCGGTTCGGGAGTTTGCCGATGGGGATCATCAGCAGCCCGAAAACGGCGTAATAGGTCAGCACGTCGCCGTTGTAGATCGCGGCGTTGACCAGCCCGATTATGAACAGCAGTACCATGCGCCATGCGAACCGCAGCGAGAAGTCGTTGCCCCGCTGGGCCTGATTGTCGCTCTGGATGAAGAAACTCAGTCCGAACAGCAGTGCGAAGATGGCGTACATCTTGCCCGAAAGCAGGAATCCCAGCGCGCCGGCCACGGTTTGCTCCCAGTCGCCGAATCCGGCGCGGAGGTAATCCAGCCCGCTCCAGTAGAGGTTGAAATGCTCGCGGGCGTGGAACAGAATGATGCCCGCCACGGCGATGCCGCGCAGGGCGTCCGCCACTTCGATGCGGGTGTTGGGGAGGTTGGTCGTGCGGTACATTTTCCGGCGTTTGGAATGTGGGAGTAGTCGGCGGCGGTATAACGGTCGGTGCTTGTGCGGCTTGTAGTGCCCGTGTTGCAGCGCACGGCGTTTTGCGGAGGCATCTTTGGGCCGAAGTAAGTCCCTTTCGAATTCTTAATTTTTCATTTTTCATTGTTTTGCGCTTTTGAGCGCAAAACAATTCCCGTCAGCGCCTCGACGGCCCGGCGGCCTTCGATGCCCAGCGAGAGCGAATAGTCGTTGACGAAAAGCGCGATGTGGGCGTCGATCACGGCGTCGTCGAGTTCCTGCGCGTGTTCCTTGATATATGCGCGCGACGCTTCGGGGTGCGCGAAGGCGTATTCGATGCTTTGGCGGATGAGGGTCTCGACCTGCCGCCGCATCGCTTCGGGCAGGCTCCGTTTGGCCGCGATGCCGCCCAGCGGCAGGGGCAGCGCGGTGGTCCGCTCCCATAGCTGTCCGAGGTCGGCGACCAGCTCCAACTGCCGCTGCCGGTAGACGAAACGCCCCTCGTGGATCAGCACTCCGGCGTCGAAGTCGCCCCGCTCCACGGCGGCGGCGATCTGCGAGAAGAGCAGGGGCGTGCGCTCCGTAATCCGGGGGAAAAGGCGCATCATCAGTGCGTTGGCCGTGGTGTGGACTCCCGGTACGGCCACGCGGCGGATCGGCGACCGGTCCCCCGCACGGCGCACCAGCAGCGGTCCGTTGCCGCGTCCGAGCGCCGCGCCGCTGTCCAGCAGCGCGTAACGGTCCGCAACGGCGGGCAGCACGGCGCAGCTTATCTTGCTCACGTCGGCATCCCCGGCCTGCACCCCGCGGTTGAGCGCCTCGATGTCGCGGTATTCGACGTCGAAATGCAATCCGCCCGTGTCGATGCGTCCGTTCAGGAGCGCGTCGAACATGAAGGTGTCGTTCGGGCAGGGCGATATGCGCAGGCGGAACGTCACCGTTTCTGCGCTTCGGTGATGTTGCGCACGTTCTCCTGATCGCGGTTGCGGTTGCGCCTGCCGCCGTAGCGGCCCAGCAGCCAGCCCGCCGCGAAGGTCAGCGCGAGGACGATGATGTCGATAAATACGTTGGCCAGCCAGCGCTGGATGGCAGGGGCGAACTGCCAGATCAGAATGAAGACGACCAGTATCAGGATCAGTCCCGCCCAAAGTGTCCATTTTTTATTCATCGTTTCCGAATATTTGGGTTAATGTTGCGGTAAGGTTTTCGACGGCCAGCCCTACGGCCCATCGGTCGAAGGGTTCGCCGACATAATTCGACACGGCGCGAATCTGGCAGCAGGCGACACCCAGCGCTTCGCACACGGCGAAAAAGGGCGCGCCCTCCATGTTCTCGATCTCAGGCAGCGCGCTTTGCCCGTCCGTGCCGTCGATTCCGGGCAGCGAGCCTTGTCCGGCCGTGCCGTTCGTGTCGCCGATCGCGGACTGCATGTCCGAGGGCTGTTCCGGGCTGTCCGCCCTCTCTCCGGTAGGTTGCAGCGTCTGTCCGGCCGGGGCCGAAACTGCGTCGCCGGACTTCGTTTCCGGCTCCGGAATCCCATACCCTGTTTCCCGGAACTCCTGTTCCTGTTCCTGTTCCTGTTCCTGCTTCCGCCCCGTCTCCCGCAGGCCGTCTCCCGAACGGTTTACCGTAACGCCCGCCGCGAGGGGCAGTCCCAGATCGGGTCCCGAAGTTTCGTATTCGCGGGCGTAACGTTCCGGAATCCCGGCGATCCGCTCGGTGACCACTTCGACCACCTCGCCGCGCTGCAGGCTCCGGTCGTATGCCCCCGCGATGCCTGCGAGTACGACTAACTGCGGTTTGCGGGCTTTCACGGCCCGGATCGTCGCGGCCGCGATCTCCGCCGCGCCGACTCCGGCCACGAAGACCGGATCGCGGGGCTGGGTGAGGATGAACGCCTTGGCCTCCTCGATGGTGGGGAAAATGAAAATCCGCTTCACGTTACCGGCCCACTGCGGCTTCGAGTTCCTCGACCGTGATCGGAATTTTCCTGTCACCCAGCATGCGGCTGCCCTCTTCGGTGACCAGAATGTCGTCCTCGATGCGGATGCCGCCGAAGTCGCGGTACGCCTCCAGCGCGTCGTAATCGACGATGCCCTTGTAGAGACCCTCGGCGCGGCACTTGTCGATCAGCGCCGGGATGAAGTAGAGTCCCGGTTCGTCGGTCATCACCGTCCCCGGTTCGATGCGCCACGCCGCGCGGTAGATGCAGGTTCCCGACTTGGCGGCGCGGTCGGCGATCGTCGAGAAGTCGAAACTCCGCTCGCCCATCGCCTCGCAGTCGTGTACGTCCATGCCCAGCCCGTGTCCCAGTCCGTGGGGCATAAGCATCGTCATAGCGCCCGAAGCCACGGCGTCGGCGGCCGTGCCCTTGAGCAGTCCCAGCGCCACCAGCCCTTCGGCCAGCGTCATGTAGGCGGCGTTGTGTATCTCGGTGTACATCATATGCGGCTTGACGATGCGTGCTACATGGTCGTGCGCTGCCAGTACGACGTTGTAAATTTCTTTCTGCTTCTGCGTGAACCGGCCGTTGACGGGGTAGGTGCGCGTGTGGTCCGAGCAGTAGCCGTCCACGGTCTCGCAGCCTGCGTCGCACAACAGCAGCCGCCCCTGCTCCAATACGCCGTCGGCGTTGAGGTTGTGGAGCGTCTCGCCGTGCTGCGAGACGATCGAGGGGAACGACAGGCCCGAACCGCTGGATTTGGCGATGCCCTCGATGGCGCCCGCGATCTCGCGCTCGACCACTCCCGGACGGCACATCTTCATAGCCAGCGTGTGCATCTGGTAGCCTATCAGGAACGCGCGTTCCATCGCCTCGACCTCCTCGGCGCTCTTCTTCTCGCGCATTTCGGCCACGGCGAACATCAGTTCGACCGACTTGTAGTCGTGCAGCAGTTCGGGCTTGATGCCGAGCAGCGCTGACAGCTGGAGCTTCGTCTCGCCGCGGTAGGGCGGCAGGTAGTGGATCTTGCGGCCCAGCGAAACGGCTTTGCGGAGCCGCTTTTCAAGCTCGGCCATGGGGAACGTCGCCGTGACGCCGACTTCGGCGCCCAGTTCGCGCAGCGTGGGCTGCGGACCGGTCCAGATGATGTCCTCGACCGTGAAATCGTCGCCGTACAGCGCCTCTTCGCCCGTATCGGCGTCGATCAGGCCCGCCAGCGACGGGGTGTTCAGTCCGAAGTAGTAGCGGAACGACGAATCCTGCCGGAAATAGTAGGCGTTGTTCGGATAGTTGTTGGGCGAAAGGGAGTTGCCCGGCAGCAGGATGATCCCTGAGCCGATCTTCGTACGCAGCATGTTGCGGCGCGCAGCGTAGGTCTTAGCTGAAAACATAGTATGGCGTTTTAATTTGCATTCCGTTTGCGGCGCCTGCGGCCCGTCGGCGCAGGGCTTGTGCGGCGGCACATTCTCCACCTCTTACAAAAATAGTAAAAATATGACAAGCCCGCGCCCTGCGGCGGCTATTTTTTGCGGAAAGGCTTCTGCGGAGGGTGCGGACGGGGGTAAATGTCCGGCGGGGCGGGCCTGCGGTCAGAATTCGACGCTTGCGCCCGCATCGTTGACCGTGACGGCGACCTCGCGGCCCATGTAGAGGGCGACGTTGGGGTCTTCGTGGCCTGCGGGGATGCCGAAGACGACCGGAATCCCCAGCGGACGGACATAGGCTGCGATGATGTCGCAGGGGTCCCAGACGCCGAAGTGCTTCTGTCCCAGCATGTCCGTAAAATGCCCCACGAGAACGGCCTTGCATTTGGCCAGTATTCCGCTCCGCTCCAGCTGCTGCATCATGCGGTCGAGCCGGTACATCTGTTCGCCGATCTCTTCGATGAACAGCACCGTCGGGGTGTCGAAGTCGGGCTGTTCGGGCGTGCCGATCGCCGAGCAGAGCAGCGAGAGGTTGCCGCCCGCGAGCCGTCCGCGGGCCGTGCCGGAGACGTTGAGCGGGTGTGCGGCGGCGTCGATGCGCGTCCAGCGGCCGAAAAGCGCGCTGCGCAACGATTCGTCCGAGACGATCGCTTCGGGTTTTTCATCGGCGCCGAAGCGGAACTTGCCCGGCATCGTGGCGTGAAGGCTTTCGACGCCCAACCGCCCCAGCGCCATGTGGAGCATGGTGACGTCGCTGAAGCCGACGATCCATTTGGGCTGTTCGCGCAGCGGCGTGAGGTCGAGCAGCGGGAGCAGGCGCACCGATCCGTAGCCGCCCTGATAGCTGACGACGGCTTTCACGCCGGGATCGTCGATCATGGCCTGCAGGTCTGCGGCGCGCCGGGCGTCGGTCCCGGCGAAGTAGGGCTGTTCGCGGTCGGCGTAGTGCGCTCCGAATTTCACTTTCAGCCCCCACTCTTCGAAGCGTTCCCGGACTTTGGCCGTGTCGGCCTTCTCCTTGAGTTTGCGCGCCGGGGTGACGATGCCTATGGTGTCACCCGGCCGCAGGTAGGGCGGGCGGACGAAAGGCGCGTCGGATTTCTGGGCGGAGAGCGCGTCGGATTGCCGGAGGGAAAGGGTGTCGGGCTGTAGAAGGGTGTCCGTATCGGAGTGGCGGGCGGCGAGGTTTGCAGAGCAGAGCAGGAGGGCGGCGAGCAGGAACGGATATTTCATGTCGGATCTGTATTCGGGGTGTAGAGGGATGTTTGTTTCGGTTCTTCGGGGTTTCGGTCGGAGATGCTTCCGGTTATTTTCTGCGCCGGGTTAGTCCTTCGGGCAGCGGCAGCCGGATGCGGGTGATGCTGACGACGGCGCCCGTCAGGGCGAAGCCTCCCGCGAGCAGGAGCGCCGTATGGGTACTGTTTTCGGGGACGATGTGGAACAGGAGGGCCATCAGCGCGGCGCCCGTGATCTGGCCCACCAGACGCGCCGTGGCGAGCATGCCGCTGGCGCTTCCGCTGCGCTGGGGCGGGGCCGAGGCGATCAGTATGCTGTTGTTGGGCGACTGGAACAGTCCGAATCCCGCGCCGCAGAGCACCAGCCGCCATGCGATGTCGAAAGGCGCCGGATCATCGGGCAGGAAGGCCAGCAGGAACAGTCCCGCGGCCATGGCCGTAAGTCCCATGCCGCCCAGAAATCCGGCGTGGACACGTTCGACGAGGAGGCCGGCGATCGGGGCCACGACCATGATCACGGCGGGCCATGCGGTCATCAGCAGTCCCGTGGCTACTTCGTCGTAGCCGAATTCGTGCTGCAGGTAGAAGGGCAGGGCCACCATGGCGAGCATCTGCCCCAGAAACGAGCAGATCGACGTTAAGACCGAGACCGAAAAGATCGGGATGCGCAGCAGGTCGAACGGCAGCAGCGGATAGGGTTCGCGCAGCTGGCTGCGGATGAAGAAGAAGCCGACGACGAGCAGTGCGGCGATGCCGGCCGAGAGGATGCGCGGATCGAGACCGTGCGAGAATCCCTCGACCGAAGCCATCAGCAGCCCGAACGTGAGTGCGTTCATCACGGCGTCGCGCCAGTCGAAGCGGTGGGTGCCGACCCGCACGGGGTTGTCGGGCAGGAAGCGGCGGCTCAGCGACAGGGCGACAAGCCCGACGGGAATGTTCACGGCGAAGAGCCACGGCCAGTGGGCGATCGAAAGGATGCCTGCGGCGATGGTCGGGCCTGCGACCGACGACACGGCGACGACCGTGGCGTTGAGACCCAGCCCGCGGCCCAGCTGCGCCTTGGGGTAGATGATGCGGATGAGCGTGGTGTTGACCGACGTGACGGCCGCGGCGCCGAAGCCCTGCATGACGCGCGCCAGCACCAGCGTGGCGAGCGACGAGGAGAGTGCGCAGCCCACCGAAGCCACCGTGAAGAGCATCAGCCCGCCGATGTAGACCTTGCGGTAGCCGACCAGCTCGCCCAGCGCCGAGAACGACAGCAGCGAGACCATGATGGCCAGCTGGTAGGCGTTGACGATCCAGATCGAGTCGGCGGACGAAATCCCCAGCTCCTGCCCGATGGTCGGCAGGGCGACGTTGGCGATGGCGCTGTCAAGCACCGACAGTCCGACGCCGAACGCCACGGCCAGAATGGCCCACAAGCGGCGGGGCATCGGCAATCCGTCCGCAGGCGGCGCTATGTAGGGAATGGTGCTCACGGAGTGCAAAGGTAATACATGCCGTCCGCAAATCAAAACGGGTGCCGGGCTCGCATGAAAACGGAGGCCCGGAAATTTCCGGGCCTCCCTTCTCACAACTATGAATTTGAACTTTTTACTTTAAAAAACGGTATGGTAGTATGCTTGTGGCTGGTTGTGATTCCGGTTTATCTGCGGTCGCTCTCCGGCACGATCCCGCCCTGCGGTTCGACGCCCTTGAGGTATTTGGCGAGGAACTTCTCCATCGCGCGGTAGAAGTCGAAACGGTTCTCCTCGTTGTGGAAGCCGTGGCCTTCGTTGTCCTTGACCATGTAGTCCACATGCACGCCGCGGCTGCGCAGCGCTTCGACCATCTGGTTGCTCTCGTTGATGTTCACGCGGGGGTCGTTGGCGCCCTGCACCACCAGCAGCGGGGTCTTGATGCGCTCGGCGTTGAGGGCCGGCGAATTCTCGCGCAGCATCTCGGCGTCCTTTTCGGGGTTGCCGACCATCTCGTACATCATGTCGAGCATCGGTTTCCAGTAGGGCGGAATGGTTTCGAGGAACGAGAAGAGGTTCGACACACCTACGTAGTCGATGGCGCAGGCGTAGAGGTCGGGATCCTTCACGATGCCCTGCAGCGTGGCGTAGCCGCCGTAACTGCCGCCGTAGATGGCGATCTTCGCGGGATCGGCGATGCCTTTGCCGATCAGCCAGTTCACGCCGTCCGTGATGTCGTCCTGCATGGTCTGGCCCCACTTGCCGTAGGCGATTTCGGTGAATTTGCGTCCGAAGCCCGTCGAACCGCGGAAGTTCATCTGCAGCACGGCGTAGCCGCGGTTGGCGAGGAACTGCGCTTCGGGGTTGAAGCCCCAGTAGTCGCGGGCCCAAGGTCCGCCGTGGGGATTCACGACCACGGGCAGGTTCTTGGCGTTGTGCACGGTCTTGCCCACGGGCAGCGTCAGGTAGCCCTCGATCTCCAGACCGTCGCGCGAAGTGTAGTTGATAGGGATCATCTCGGCCATCTGCTCCTCTTCGATCCACGGCGCGAGGTCGGCCAGCTTGGTCATCGTGTCGGCCTCGACGTCGTAGAGGTAATAGGTGCCCATCGTGCGGTCGCCGCCTGCATAGACGATGTATTTGTCCTCGGCCTTGTTCGAGCCGGCGATGCCGATGGCATAGCCGCGCAGGTGCTTCTCCATGCGGCCGAACATCTCGCCCGTCGCCTTGTCGAAGAAGTGGCGCGCGGTGCCTTTGTGGCCGGTGTAGGAGACGCCGAGCAGTTTCTTCTGCGCGTCGCTGTACCAGATGTTGTCCAAGTCGTATTTGTCGTTTACGTAGAGCTGTTCGATCTCCTCGCACGTCGCGGGGTCCATCAGCACGAGGGCGACCTTGTCGCGTCCGAGGTTGGTGACGGCGTAGACCTGCTTGTTGTCGGGGGTGAAGGCGGCGAACGAGACGCTCTCCTTGAAGTTGGTCGTCAGCACGGGGCGGAAAGGCTCGGCTTCGGTTTCGCGGTAGCGGATCTGCGAATTGACGCCGTCCACGATGGCGTAAGCCACGCGCAGGCGGCCGTTGTGGTCGGTCTGCCAGCCCTGAATGTCGCCGGGATTCTCGCACAGCATCGTCATCTCGCCCGTGTTGAGGTTCAGCCGGTAGGGGTCGAAGATCATCGGATTGCGCTGGTTGGTGCCGATGATTATCAGCGAGTCGATCTCTTCCAGCGGGTCAATGATCTGCGTGCGGACGCCCGGAATGGCGGTGTAGGCCTTCGGGTCGCTGCCGTCGATGTTCACGCCGTAAAGCTGGTAGTTCTCGTCGCCGCCCGTGTCCTTCAGGTAGAGGATGCGGTTGTCGCCGGCCCAGAAGTATCCGGCCAGATCGCGCTCGGTCTCCGAGGTGATGCGCACCGCCTGCTTGCCGTCCACGGGCTGTACGAAGATGTTGCGGCGGCTTTCGTAAGGCGCCATGTAGGAGAAATAGCGGCCGTCGGGCGATATCTGGTAACCGGTCTTCTCCGAATTGCGGAAGAAGGTTTCCATCGGCAGCTCAGGGGCCGTCTTGGGTGCGCAGGAGGCGAGAACGGCCGCCGCTGCGGCGAACAGAAGGAGTTTTTTCATGGGATTATTCGTTTGTGTTTTCGTTTTGCTTTTCGGAGCGCAGGGCGTCGCGCCAGATGGCGCAGACCGAGAGGATCAGCAGTATCAGCAGCGGCGTGTCGGACAGGTGCGAAACTTCGGGGAACAGAAGCTGGACGGCTACCGAGAGCGCGAAGGCGGCCACGACGATGAATACGGCCAGCATGCGGATGATTTTTTCGATCTCCATAGGATGTCTTTTTTAATTGCGACACTGCAAACTTACAAAAGAAATTTTGAAAAACAAATAAAATTTATTGTTTTTCGATAAAAATTTTATGATAAGCGGGTCTGAGTGCTTTCGCTGGCTGAAAATCGTAACGAAAAAAACGCCCGAAGGCGTTTCCTTGATATATATGTCGTCCGGCATACGTGCTGTCCGGCCGGCGCGGGCTATTGCGCATCGACGAATTTGTAGAGCTGGTCGCCGCGGCGGATCGTCCCTTGGGTGCGTACCGCGCACAAGGTTCCCTGAGCGACGGACGGGACGGGCTTTCCGTCGGTGTCGTGCAGCTCGGCGAGCGTCTGTTCGGCGACGCCCGTCGTGGCGCCCATGAAGAATATCTCTTCTCCCACGGCCAGCGGAGCCGCTTCGACCAGCACTTCGGCCACCGATATCCTTTTGTAGAAGTTGGTCACCTTGCCCACGTAGACCTTGCGCCGCGTGGCTGCCGATCCGTAATGTTCGCTGTGTTCGGCGACGGGTCGTCCTGCGTAGTAGCCTTCCCAGAATCCGCGGTTGAAGACCGTAGCGAGCCGCTCTTTCAGTCCGGCGGCCAGTTCGGGCGTGTATGTCCCGGCTTCGATGGCGCGCAGCGCCTCGTCGTAACACTCCACCACGCGCTTGACATACTCCGCGCCCCGCGCCCGGCCCTCGATCTTCAGCACCCGGACGCCCGCGCCGATGAACTTGTCGAGAAAATCGACCGTGCAGAGGTCCTTGGGCGAGAGTACGTAGCGGCCGTCCACGTCCAGCGCCGCGCCGGTCTCCTTGTCTGTGACGGTGTATTTGCGGCGGCACAGCTGGCGGCATGCGCCGCGGTTGGCCGAGCAGTTGGTCTCGTAGAGCGAAAGATAGCATTTGCCCGAAACCGACATGCAGAGCGCGCCGTGGGCGAACATTTCGAGCTGAACCAGTTCGCCGCGCGGTCCCCGGATGTCGTTCTCGGCGATTTCGCGGTGAATCCGCGCCACCTGTTCGAGCGTCAGTTCGCGGGCCAGCACCACCGTGTCGGCCCACTGCGAAAAGAATTTCACGGCTTCGGAGTTCGAGATGTTGCTCTGGGTCGAGATGTGGACCTCGACGCCGATGCGCCGTGCGTAGAGAATCGCCGCGAAGTCGGAGGCGATGACGGCGTCGATGCCCTCGGCCTTGGCGCGGTCGATCACCTCGTGAACGGTCCGCAGCTCGTCTTCATAGACGATGGTATTGACCGTCAGATAGGTCTTCACGCCTGCGGTGCGTGCCGTGGCGACGATCTTCGCCAGATCGTCGAGCGTGAAGTTGGCGGCAGACGCCGAGCGCATGTTGAGTTTGCCGACGCCGAAGTAAACCGAATCGGCTCCGGCCTGAATGGCCGCCGCCAGCGATTCGTACGACCCCACGGGGGCCATGATCTCTATATCGGAACGTCGCATGTCAGTTTTTGCGTCCTATCAGACTTTCGGCGTATTCGCGGATGCGCTGCGTGCGGGCCTTGTCCGCCGACAGCGTATCGAGGATCGAGAGCGCCCGCTCGAACCGCAACGAAATCTGCTGCTCGGTCAGACGCGGCACGTCGAGCCGGTCGTAAATGGATTTTACCGCGGCGATCTTTTCGGCGTCGGACAGCCGCGCGTCGAGACGGGTCGTGCGCAGCGCTTCGCGCGTCGCTTCGTCGGCGCGGCTCATGGCCGTAATCATCAGGTAGGTCTGCTTGCCTTCGAGGATGTCGCCGCCGATGGCTTTGCCCAGCCGGTCGTCGCCGTAGCTGTCCAGCAGGTCGTCCTGAAGCTGGAAAGCCAGCCCCAGCTCGATGGCGAAACGGCGCAGTTTGCGGCAGTCCTCCTCCGAGGCGCCGCCCAGCATGGCGCCGATGGTGATCGAGCCGGCCAGCAGCACCGAGGTCTTGAGTTCGATCATGTGCATGTATTCCACGACCGAGACCTTTCGTTTGCTCTCGAAGTCCATGTCGTACTGCTGTCCTTCGCAGACTTCGAGCGCCATGGTGTTGAACGTGCCCAGTATCCGGGGCAGCAGCTCCGCGGGCACTTCGCTCAGCAGGCGGTAGGCGCAGATCATCATGGCGTCGCCCGAAAGGATCGCCACGCTCGGCCCCCACTTGGCATAGACCGAAGGTTTGCCGCGGCGCACGGCGGCGTTGTCCATGATGTCGTCGTGCAGCAGCGTGAAGTTGTGGAACACCTCGACGGCGGCCGCAGCCGGCAGGGCGGCCTGAAACCGGTCGGTGAAAATGCCGTGTGCGAGCATCAGCAGCATCGGGCGCAGGCGTTTGCCGCCGCCCGCCAGCGAATAGCCGATCGGTGCGTAGAGACGTTCGGGTTCGGCCGGGAACTCGGTCTGGGCCAGATAATTTTCGATTGCCAAGAGCAGTTGCTCGTTCGTTTGCATCATTGTAGTACTACATTTTGGAGCGGAATCTGTCCCAAAAGTAGGAAAAAAGTTTGGAGTAGCCGAATTTTGGATTAACTTTGACCTGATAATTGCTAACTTTTTTAAACCGGACATATTATGAAAAAACTCGCGATCGGCGTGGATATCGGCGGCATCAACACCGCCTTCGGCCTTGTCGATGAGAACGGCGACCTCTATGCCGAATCGGTCATTTCGACCAAGAAATATCCCCATGTAGACGATTATCCGGCTTACATCGAAGATTTGTGTCAGGCGATGCACGCGCTGGCCGACAGTCTTTCGTTCGAATACGAGCTGACGGGCATCGGCATCGGCGCCCCCAACGCCAATTTCCACAAGGGTACGGTCGAGAATCCCGCCAACCTTTGGAAATTCCGCGAGGGCGACCCCAATCCCGACGAGAGCCGCCGTCTCTTTCCGCTGGCCGACGATATCGGCAGATGTTTCGGCGGCGTGAAGGTGCTGGTGACCAACGACGCCAATGCCGCGACGATCGGCGAGATGATTTACGGCAACGCCAAAGGTATGCGCGACTTCGTGATGATTACGCTCGGCACGGGACTCGGTTCGGGCTTCGTCTCCAACGGCGAGATGATCTACGGACACGACGGTTTTGCCGGCGAGTTCGGTCATATCATCGTCGAGCGCAACGGCCGCGAGTGCGGCTGCGGGCGCAGGGGCTGTCTGGAGACCTATGTTTCGGCGACGGGCATCAAGCGCACGGCTTTCGAGCTGATGGCGACGATGACGGCGCCCAGCAAACTGCGCGACATTGCCTTCGCGGACTTCGATGCGTCGATGATTTCGGCTGCGGCGGAGCAGGGCGACCCGGTGGCGCTGGAGGCTTTCCGCTATACGGGCGAGCTGCTGGGCCGTGCATTGGCCGACGTGGTGACGGTCACCTCTCCCGAAGCGATTTTCCTCTTCGGAGGTCTGTCGAAGGCGGGCAAGCTGATCTTCGAACCCACGCAGTGGTACATGGAAGAGAACATGCTTTTCGTATTCAAGAACAAGGTGAAACTGCTTCCGAGCGGTATTCAGGGCAAGAACGCCGCCATTCTCGGCGCTTCGGCCCTGATCTGGCAGCAGGAGAACAAATAAGCCGTATTCGCCGGGCCGGTCTGTTTCGCTCCGATTCGGGCCGCCGGTTTACGGGGTATGAGGGAGAAGTCCGCGGACTTCTCCCTCTTATTTATTTCGTTTCGGCGCTGTCTTCCGCTGTCCTCCGCCTCTGTTGCGTTCCTGCCCGTTTCGTTGGGCGTGCTCTTTCCTTTCCGGCAGGCCGTGCGTGCTGCCGAAAACAGAATTCCCGGTCTTCGCTACGAAGACCGGGAATTCATATGTTCGTGCGGGTTGCAGCCGGGGGCCGGCGGATTGCCGGACCCCGGTGCCGCGGTTAGCGCATGGCGATTTGCGAGGTGCCGATCAGGCGGCCTTCGCAGAAGAGCTGCACGGTGTAGGTGCCTGCGGCGAATCCGGTGCTGTTGTAGAAGATGCCCACGTCGAGGTCCTGATTTTGGTAGTCCACTTCGCGCATGGCCGAATAGCTCAGGCGTTCGCCCTCGAAGTCGAAGGTCGGCATGGCTTCGGTGGTCAGCACGTAGCCGTCGGGCGAGGTGATGCGCACGTAGATCGTCTTTTCGCCCGGCGTCGCCAGTTCGTTGGCCGTCAGCACGAAGTCCACGCGCAGGCGGGCGGCGTTCTTGACGCGCGATACCGGTTTGCTGTTGGCGTTGAGCGCCGCCAGCGTGATGTCGCGGGCGCGGATCACGGCGCCGACACGGACCTTGTTGTCCAGTTCGGCGGCCTTCTCCTCGGCCATTTCGGCGCGCAGTTTGGCCGACGAGATCTCCTTGCGGTAGCCGACGTTTTCGCTGATGAGTCTCTTGTTGAGCGTATTCAGCGAGTCGATCTGACGGATGTAGCCCTTCATGATCGTACGCAGCGTACCTACCTCTTTCTCGTACTGCTTGATTTTGGCGAGGTTCCACGAACGCTCCTTCTTGAGGCGCGTCATCAGCGAGTCGGCGCGGTCGCGTTCGATGGTCAGCCCCGCCGAGATGCTGTCGTTGGTGACCTGCAGGTTGTCGAAGTCGGTCATCAGCCGTCCCAGATCGTTCTGGATCGAGTCGCGGTCGCTCTGCAGCAGCCGGTTGTCGATCATCTGCTGGCGGTGGATGCTGAAATAGAGCGCCGAAAGGGCCACCAGAATCACCGACAGGATGATGATGACGATGCGGTAGCCGCGGATGGATTTGCCCGCGTCGGGCTGGGGAGTCATGTAGTCGTCGTCCTCGAATTCCGAGGGGTCGTATCCTTGCTTATTTTCTTCCATAAAAGCTGGTTTTTCGGAAATAGGATTAATTTGATGTTGCCGGGGTAACTTTCGTTTCTGCAAAGATATAAAATTTTTATTTTATCAGGCTCGTCATCGGGTATTTAAGCCCTTTGTAGCCCGAAATATAGGCGTTGATGCTGCCCACGCGCACGGGCGATTCGATGTAAAGCGGGATTTTGTTCTCGTCGTCCGAGATCCAGAGCGTGAAGACCGTGCCGTCGGTAAACGAGAATCCTTCGGTGGTGCCCAGCTGGCATTCGAACTTCAGGGTCTTGAATTTGCCCATGTTGCGGATTTTCTTTGTCTCGCGGTTGATGAAGCGGTAGCTCAGGTGCCGGATCGTGTCCTGAAGCACCATCTGGAGCGTCGCCGGCTCGCCGGGCTTGAAGCTGTCGGCGTCGGATCCGCGCATGGTGAAGAAGAGCGCGATGGCGTCCATGCTTTCGGGCGTCAGCGGCATGGTTTTCTCCTGATAGGGTTTCTGGCGGCGGCGCCAGCGGGTGAAGACCTGATTGTTCTCCCAGTCGTAGTTGTAGTAGCTCTGGAACGTATAGTCGCCTTCGTGCAGGTCGCTTTCGAAACGTACGGGGCGCTTTGTCTCCGGGTCGATCCATACCGTGTAGATGTCTTCGAGGTTGAAGAACCAGCGGTAGGTGGGCAGCGTGCGGCCGATGCCCTCGACCTTGTAGTATTTGCGGCCGGCGATTTCGCTGTCGCTGGTCTTGACCTCCACGGCGCCGACCTCGGTGTTAGGGAACATCTTGGCCTTGTAGCTCACGCGGTAGAAGAGCTGCTCGCCCGGATGGTAGAGCTGGGCCGGGAGGGGCAGGACGGCCGAAAGGAATAGTATCGTGATAAGCAATCGTTTCATGGACAGGGTTTTTTAGGATAAACGTTCGGTGGTTTTGAAATATTACGAAATCATGGAAAAATCAATCTCTTCTTGTCCCGAATACTTCCGCCTCAGCTCCTGCAGTCCGCGGTGTTCCGGGAGCGAGAGATCGCGGTCGGCGGTCAGGATGGCCGCCGCCGCTTCGCGCGAGACGGTGAGTATCTGCACGTCGAGCGTGGGATTGGCGATTTTCAGATCAAATGCCATGCCGCTCTGGAGCGTGCCGTTGATGTCTCCGGCGCCCCGCAGCTTGAGGTCGAGTTCCGCCAGCCGGAAGCCGTCGTTGGTCTCGCACATGGCCTGCAGGCGCGCCCGTGACTCCTTCGAGAGCTTTTCGCCCGACATGAGGATGCAGTAGGACTGTTCGCCGCCGCGGCCCACGCGTCCGCGCAGCTGGTGCAGCTGCGAGAGTCCGAACCGCTCGGCCGACTCGATGACCATCACCGTGGCGTTGGGCACGTCCACGCCGACTTCGATGACCGATGTGGCGACCATGATGTCGGCTTCGCCCGACTTGAACTGGCGCATCGACTCCTCCTTGTCGGCGGGCTTCATCTTGCCGTGGCAGATCGTGGTGACGTAATCGGGCAGCGGGAAATCGCGTGAGATGGCTTCGTAACCGTCCGTCAGATCCTTGTAGTCCATCGCCTCGGACTCCTTGATGAGCGGATAGACCACGTACACCTGCCGTCCTTTGGCGATCTCCTGCTTCATGAATCCGAACAGGCGCAGGCGCGCCGCATCGGTGTAATGTACGGTCTTGATCGGACGGCGTCCGGGGGGCAGCTCGTCGATCACCGAGACGTCCAGATCGCCGTACAGGGTCATGGCCAGCGTGCGGGGAATCGGTGTGGCGGTCATCACGAGGATATGGGGCGGCTGTTCGTTCTTGGTCCAGAGCCGGGCGCGCTGCTCCACGCCGAAGCGGTGCTGTTCGTCGATCACCACGAATCCGAGGTTGGCGAACTGCACCCGGTCTTCGATCAGGGCGTGCGTGCCGATGAGGATGTCCACTTCGCCCGACGCGATCCCTTCGAGCGCCAGCCGGCGCTCCTTGACCTTCGACGATCCGGTCAGGACCGCCGTCTTCACGTCCATGCCTTCGAGCATGCGCGTGATCGTCGCGAAGTGCTGGCGGGCGAGGATTTCGGTCGGGGCCATCATGCAGGCCTGAAAGCCGTTGTCCACGGCCAGCAGCATCGACATCAGCGCCACGAGGGTCTTGCCGCTACCCACGTCGCCCTGCAGCAGCCGGTTCATCTGGAATCCCGTCACGGTGTCCTGACGGATCTCCTTGACGACGCGCTTCTGCGCGCCGGTGAGCGGGAAGGGGAGCTTTTCGTTGTAGAAGGTGTTGAAGACCCCGCCGACCTTCATGAACAGAAAGCCGTTGTTCTTCGACAGACGTTCCGTGCGGCGCGACTGGACGTTGAGCTGGATGCCCAGCAGTTCGTCGAACTTGAGCCGGTACTGCGCCTGCCTGAGCATTTCGGCCGACTGCGGGAAGTGGATGTTGTAGTAGGCGTCGCGCAGCGGGATCAGTCCGTAGCGGGCGCGCACCGCTTCGGGCATGCAGTCCGTGATATGGTCCTTGACCAGCGCCCATGTGTTGCAGATGATCTGGTACATGCCTTTGGCGCCGAGCACGTTCGAGAGTTTCTCGGTCGAGGGATAGATGCCCTGCATGCCGCTTTCGGCCTTGCGCGAAAGGGCCTGCTCCATGGTCTCCAGTTCGGGATGCGCCATCGACAGAAGTCCGCGGTAGAACGACGGACGTCCGAAGATGAGGTACTCGCGTCCGACTTCGACGCGTTTTTCGATCCATTTGATGCCCTGAAACCACACCAGTTCGGCCGATCCCGTCGGGTCCTGTACGTAGGCCGTGAAGCGTTTTTTACGCCCCGTACCGGCATAGGCCACCCCCGTTATGCGGGCGCGGAACTGCAGGAGCGTGGGCGCGCCCTCGGTGATTTCGGCGATGCGGTAGACTTTCGTGCGGTCGATGTAGCGGAACGGATAGTGGCTCAGCATGTCGCCCAGCGTGCGGATGCCCAGCTCCTTGTCCAGAAGCCGGGCGCGCGCTTCGCCGACGCCGCCTACGTATTTTATATCGTTGTCCAGATACTCCACACGACAAATATAATGAAAGTCGGGCGACAAAACGAAAAATTTATTTTCGGACAAGTCCGAAACGCATCCGATATTCCGAAAATATGCGAAAAAACGGATAATCCCCGCAGTGTTTTCCTTTATTCTTTCCGCCGATTGTCTGTTGAAGCTGCTTCGGAGAGCAGCGCTTTGGTGTGGCGGATCAGTTCGGGTCCGCCGGGGGCGCCGTGCCCCGGCACGACGATCCGCGCGTCGGGGAACCGCACGAGCAGGCTGTCCAGCGTCGCGGGCCACGCTGCCGGGACGGCGTCCGAGAGGTTGCCCGCGTTCTGCGCCGCCATCTCCTTGACCATGCAGCCCGCGAAAAGCAGTTTTGCCGACGGAATCCATACGGCGATGTTGTCCTCGCTGTGTCCGCCGCCGAAATAATAGCACCTAATCTCCGTGCCGTGCAGGTCGAGCCGCAGCGAGTCGCCGAAACCGATGTCGGGAACGGGCTTGCCCTCCCTTTGCGCGATGCTGTGGGTGAGGCGGTGGGCATAGGACTTCACGCCCAGCGTTTTGAGATAGCCCAGCCCGCCCATGCAGTCGCTGTGCCAGTGGTTGGGCACGAACGTCGTGACGCAGGCGCGGAGCGTTTCGGCCGCCCAGTCGGTCAGCGTCTTGGTCTGCGCATCGCCGACGGGGGTGTCGAGCAGGACGGCTTCGCCCTCGCGTACGATCAGAACGCCGTTCGACGGCACGGGACCGTAGCCCTCGATCTCATCGACGGCCGTGTAGAGATAGATGCCTTCGGCAAGGCGTTGGACGGTTATGTCGTTTCCGATGTCGATGCGTCGGAACGTGCAGGCCGCTGCCGTCGCCGCGAGCAGCAGTGCAAAGAGGAAAGGTCGGAGTGCGGACATGTTTTTGGGCATGATGACAGGTTGTATTTCGGCAGCAAAGATACTATTTCCGGCGCTGTTTCGATCCACCGGCTCCCTGTCGCAGGCGGATGCGAAGTCCAGCAGCGCCAGCAGGAGGTAGGAAAGACGTTTCCGGAGGGTGGGTTTCATGGTGCGCAGGATTGGGGATTCTTCGAAATATAGCGAATTATTCGCAGTTCGCAAAATTGTGTGTTATCTTTGCCGAAGATAAACTCCGGCTTAGACAGGCGGCGTCTCGGCATAGCCGATTTTCGGCTCTGCGCTCGACTTGCACTGTCTTTGTCAAAGATATTTTCGCACGGACAGGCCGTGTCCCGGCAGTATTCGGAGCAATCCGGCGCTGCGACGGGACGGTGCGGTCCGCTGCGTTGCAAGCGTGAACGATTATGAATCTTTCGGAATACAGCCGCCGTCCGAGCGGCGAAGTGCGCATCGGGCGGGTCGTGATCGGCGGCGGGCATCCTGTCGCCGTACAGTCGATGACCAATACCGACACCAACGATACCGAAGCCTGCGCGGCCCAGATCGAGCGGATCGACCGTGCCGGAGGCGGGATCGTGCGTCTCACGGCGCAGGGCCGCCGCGAGGGCGAGAACCTCGCAAACATTGTACGGAGAGTGCGTGAGGACGGTTTCGACACGGCGATCGTCGCCGACATCCACTTCGTGCCGGAGGTCGCCGCCATCGCCGCGAAATATGTCGACAAGGTGCGCATCAATCCGGGCAATTACCGTACGGATCACGGCGAGCTGGAGGCGCTGATCGCCCAATGCCGCGAGCGGGGCGTCGCACTGCGCATCGGTGTCAATCACGGGTCGCTCTCGAAGCGCGTTTTCGACCGCTGGGGCGATACGCCGCAGGGCATGGTCGTCTCGGCGATGGAGTTTCTGCGGGTCTGCAAGGCGCAGGGGTTCGATCAGGTCGTCGTGTCGATGAAGTCGAGCAATACGCGGGTCATGGTCGCCGCCTATCGTCTCTTGGTCGAAGCGATGGACGCCGAAGATATGCACTATCCGATTCATCTGGGCGTTACCGAGGCCGGAAACGGCATCGAGGGGCGCATCAAGAGCGCCGTGGGCATCGGGGCGCTGATGGCCGACGGCATCGGCGATACGATCCGCGTTTCGCTGACCGAAGCGCCCGAAAACGAAATCCCCGTCGCCGAACTGCTGGTGAAGCATTTCGCCCGGCGGCCGGGCAAATTCCCCGTACTGCATCCCGAACGCTATTCGCCGACCGAATACCGCCGCCGTACGAACGTCGCGGTGCCGGTCGTCCACACCGAGCCGCTGGAGGGCTTTTGCGTGATCGAAGCCGTGTCGGAGAATCCGACGGCCGAACTGCGGGCTGCGATCCTGAACCTCGACACGCCCCGGCCCGTCGTGGTCAAACGCCGTTACGGGGAGACTTCGCCGGAGACGCTAGCTGTCAAGGCCGCCGCCGATCTGGGCGTGCTGTTTCTCGACGGGCTGGCCGACGGCATCTGGATCGACGCGCCGGGCTTCGCGGAGGAAGAGATCCGCAATATCGAGCTGATGATCCTGCAGGCGGCGCGCGTGCGCTTCTCGCACACCGAATATATCGCCTGTCCGAGCTGCGGCCGCACGCTTTACGACATCGAGAAGACCCTCGCCGCCGTCAAGTCGCGCACGTCGCATCTGAAAAACCTCAAGATCGGCGTCATGGGCTGTATCGTGAACGGTCCCGGCGAGATGGCCGACGCCGATTACGGCTACGTGGGCGCTGCTCCGGGGCGCATCACGCTCTACAAGGGCCGTACGGTCGTCGAGCGCAACATACCGCAGGAGGAGGCGCTCGACCGGCTCGTCGAACTGATCCGGGACAACGGCGACTGGGTGGAGCCATGACCGTTCTGCCCTTGGCATACCTCCCCTCGGTCGAGTACTTCGCGCACCTGCTGCGCGGAGGGTGCGTCGTCGATCTGGGCGAACACTTCGTGAAGCGTTCGGAGCGCAACCGCGCCCGCATCCTCGCCACCGACGGCGTGATGGAGCTGACGGTGCATGTGCGCAATGCCAACCGGCCCCGCCAGCCGGTGCGCGATGTGCGGATCGACTATTCGAAACGCTGGCAGCATCAGCATTGGGGCGCGCTGGTCGCTTCGTACAAGGGATCGCCCTATTTTGATTTCTACGCCGAATATTTCGAGCCTTTCTACCGCCGGGAGTACGGATTTCTGGCCGATTACAACCGCGGACTGCTCGAACTGCTCTGTTCGCTGACGCATGTCCCGATGCCGGACTTTTCCGAGAGCTATGTCGATGCCGCCGCCGGGGACCTCGACCTGCGTCCCAAGCGCAAAAAAGAGGGTCCGGCGTTTATCGCCGAAACCTATGTGCAGGTCTTTTCCGACCGCATGCCTTTCCAGCCTAATTTGTCTGTTGCGGACCTGCTGTTCGCCGAGGGACCGGCTGCCGCTTCGGTTTTAGCACGTTGCCGACTCTGAGCGTTACGCTGTCGCACTGCTCCCCGGCCACTGCTTTCACCTGCACGATACCCTGTATTTCCACCGAGTCGGAACGGTACTGGCAGGCGGCGTATTGGGTCATTGCCACGGTGTCTGCGCCCACGAACAGCGTAGGCGCTCCGACCGACGAATAGACGCTGAACGCCTGCCGGTTGCGGTCGCGCAGGCTGCGCCGCTTGTCGACGATATGCAGCGTCGGCTTCCGTTCGTTCCACAAAGCCCTGTATAAGTAGTATGCGTCCTTGCGCTCGCGGCGGTCGATCGTCACCAGCCCCTCGCCGTTGATGCCGTAGGGACGGCGCGCCGAACCGTAATCGAACATGTTGTTGATCCACGTACCCCAGAAGAGCGAATCGTTCTGCAGGTTCTTCACGTATTCCTCGTGGAAGCGCGTCTGGCGCTCTTCGGGCATCCAGTTCGAGCGGGGTGCGGCCTGCGCCGTGTAGCTCTTGTGGCCGATGAAGCCGCTGCCTCCGTAACATACGCCCGAACGGAGGTTGGACCAGTTCTTCTGCAGCTGGTTGCGCCATACGGCCACGTCGTCGGTCGAGCCTTTGCGCCAGCCGACGTCCTGCCGCCAGACGATCAGGTCGGTGATAAAGTTGAGGCCACCGTTCTGGTCGCTGCACGCCACCGTCGGACGCGAACGGTCCATTGCGTGCGCCGTGTCGTTGAGCCGGCGCAGGTAGGGCGTCACGTCGTCGCCGCGCATCCAGAGCCGCGAGAAGATGCCCCACATCACCACCGAAGGGTGGTTGTAGTTCTGGGCGATGATCTCCTGCAGCTGCTGTATGCCGTTCTGCTCGAACTGCGGCGTGGCGAAGTAGGCCACGTCTCCCAGAAACGAGGAGCGGTGCAGCGGAGAGTCTACCCAGACCAGCAGGCCCTGCTCGTCGCAGCGGTCGTAGAGATACTGCGCGTGGGGCATGACGGCCGAACGCAGGGCGTTGGCTCCCAGATCGCGGATCTGCTGCAGGTCGGCGTCGTAATCCTGCGCCAGAACCGCGCCGCCCGAAATGGCGTTGTCGTGGTAGAGCGTCACGCCATGAACCGGAATGCGCTCGCCGTTGATCGTAAGGCCGCCCGCCGTGGTTACCTGAATGTTCCGGAAACCCGTGCGTACCGTCACGCTGTCCGTTACGGTCTCTTCGCCGATGCTGGCCGTTACCCGGTAGAGCGCCGGAGAGGAGGGGCTCCACAACTGCGGATCGGCGATCGAGAAGGGGATGACGACGGGTCTGCCGTCGAGACGGGTTTTCTGCCGTTTGGTGAAGACTTTGCGTCCGTCCGGGGCCGTGATGTCGAGCGTCAGCATGCAGGTGCTTTCGCCCGCCGAGGTGAGATATATCTCCGCCTCGCCTTCGACCAGCGCGCTGGTGACCGAATTCTGGCGCACGAGTACGCCCTCCGAACCGAGGTGGAGCGGTGAAACGGCCGTCTTTCCGGTCAGGATCAGCTCCGCTTCGCGGTAGATGCCGCCGTAAAGATTCATGTCGGTCGAAGCGGGGAGCACGTCGTCGCGGCTGTTGTTGCTCACCACGACCAGCAGCGCATTGTCCTCGCCGAAGCGTATCTTGTCGGTGATTTCGAAGGTGAAGGCCGTGGACCCGCCGCGGTGTGCGCCGACATGATAGCCGTTCACGAAGAGGTCGGCGACGTTCTGCACGCCGTAGAACTTCACGAACAACCGTTTCGATGCCCATTCGGCGGGTACGTACATGTCGTTCTGATAATTGGCTGTCGTTTCGAGGAAATAACCGCAGGCTCCCGTGTCGGTATTCCATGTGTGGGGCAGGGTTACGTGCCGGGCGTTGTCGCTGCTGTTCTCCGACTTGAAGAAGAAACGCCATCCTTCGTTGAGCGGAAATACCTCGCGGGCCTGCACCGAAGCGCAGGCGGCAAGGAGCAAGAGTGTTGCTATGTATCTTTTCATGGTTCCCGAATTTATTATGCGTCCGCATGCAAAGATAATACAACATCGGTTCAAAATCAAATTTTTGAGATGCACGCCGCCGGATGCCGTCGGGCGCGAAGCCGTTGTCGGACGGGGGCCGACAGCCGGATAACCGCCGTCTGCGGACCTCCCAGACGTATTGCGGGGCGGATTTCGAAACGGCGATTGGCCGGACAGACGGCCCGGCCGGCGGCGGAGTCCGTGCCGGCGGCCGCAGTGTGCCGGAGAGACGGAAGAATATTGCGGAGATTCCGGATAAAAAAAGCGGCAGACCGCGCCTCTTCGGTCTGCCGCAAGCAGGAATGTTACTTGAAATGGGAGTTGTTGTTAACCAAAAAAACTTTGGGATGTGCTGTTCCTGCTTTGGGGATTTGATTTCCCGCGTTCCCGGCACCGCCCCGAAGGACGGCGCCGGAATAGCGGGAAAGGGGGATTAGTTAGCAGGCTCTTCGGGGTGCAGCTCGATCGTCACGTTGGCGGTCATCGTACCCCACTTGTGGCTGACGGTAACCGGAATGAAGAGCTTGACGGTCTTCTCGACCTTCACGCCGTTGATATTCTTGAAGACGAGCTTCGAGCCATTCTTAGTGATGCAGTTCACACCGAAACGGTCTGCAGCCTTGATCTTGGCAGTCTCTGCGGTGATCGCTTCATCCACTACGTAGTTGCCGTTGGCATCCTTCTTCAGGTTGGTCTTGGCATTTGCAAGGTCCCATGCGGGAGCATTCACTGCATAGTAGGCATAGAGTTCGGCAG
This sequence comes from Alistipes sp. HGB5, assembly GCF_000183485.2. Classification (NCBI taxonomy): domain Bacteria; kingdom Pseudomonadati; phylum Bacteroidota; class Bacteroidia; order Bacteroidales; family Rikenellaceae; genus Alistipes; species Alistipes sp. HGB5. The sequence continues at coordinate 157,674 of NZ_AENZ01000021.1, forward strand.
CATATTTCTCCTTCTCGCCCGTACCGGTCGTCACCTCAGCCACGATGTAGTCCTTGAAGTCGGTCATCGTGAAGGCTTTCGAACAGTCAACCTCGGACCCGCTGATAATCTGGTCTACGAAGTATGCATTGGTCAGCTCGGTGTTGATCTTAAGAGGTTCGACGAAGTAGACATTGAAGTCGGTCAGTTCAATGTGGTTGTAGGGATTGATTGCAGCCCAAACCTTGAGCGTAGCCTGCTGTTTCAGGATACCGATGCCGGCTTCGTTGTTGAGTACCTGTACGGTGATGTCAGCAGCGGCAGCAGCGTTTACGGCGCCCGTGTTCGTGGTTTCCGGAGCGTACCAGTTGTCACCCATACCGTTGTAGTTGAGCTGAACGGCATCCAAAGCGCCCTTTTTCAGCGTGTAACCCGTCTTGTCGGTTTCGCCGGCAGGTTCGGTGTTGCCAGTCAGTGCGGGAGCGTAACCCGTAGCAGGCTGTTTCTTGGCGAACTGGATATCCCATTTGCCGCAGGGAAGCATATCTTTGACAGGTTTGCTGTCGGAGAACAGACGGTCGAGTTCATAACGGTATGCGCAGGTCGCATATGCACCGGGCGTATTGTACTGGATGGGATAAACATATGCCAGCGTGTAATCCGAGTGCCAGAACGAGGAGTCGTAACCGTAGATCGAAGGCAGGGTCGGCTTCTTAATGTTCACAACGAACGAGAAAGTGAGTTTGCCCTGATATGCGTTCTGTGCGGGAATCGTCACATTGACAACCTTCTTCACTTCCTTGCCGGCGATCAGGTCTGCGATCACATTGCCGATCTGCTCAGGCGACAGCGTCCATGTGAAGGCGGCAGCAGACTCGGCAGCGGCGGCATCGAAATTGTAAACCAGCTCGACACCATCGGCAGCAGCCTGAGCCACTGTACCCACGGTATGGTCGGTTGCGGTAATTTCGGGTGCGGCATAGGTTGCGATGAACTCAGCCTGCGACAGACCATTCTCACCGAGCTTGCCGAGCACCTTGGTAACCATCTCTTCCCAAGTGAACGAACCGGTGAAAGCGTTGCAAGTCAGCGTGTAGTTGAACGTCTTGAGAATCTCCAGATCAACCGGAGCGATCTTCTCCCTCAGCCACTGCACCTTGAAATAACGGACATCGACGACGGCGTTCTTGTTGTTTACGTCAACCAGCTCGACGCGAACGATCGGCGTCTTGTCGATGGCTGCTTGGTTGTTGGTCGTTCCGTCGGGCAGTTTCGAGGTCAGCGTCCATGCGCCGTCCGTATTGGCTACGCTGGCGAATTTCTGCTGGTCGGTATCGTTGTCACCTACCGTATAAGGCTTGGTCGGCAGTGCGAAACGGAACTCAAGGCCGGCGGCTTTCAGTGTCTCTTTGGTGATTTCCTTGGCTTCGTCGTTATCGATATAGCAGCCGGTAACCATCGACAGCAGGTCGATCGGTTTGTTGTATGCTTCGGTGAACGAAGGATCGGCAGCCTGTGCATCCTCGTATTTAGCCGAGAAATGATAGTGGGTTGCAGTTTCGTCGCACTCGAACTTGCCATCTGTCGCTTTACCAGAGTTCAGGTCGATCAGAGCTGCGATTTTCGGTTCGATGGCCGTTTCGGTCAGCGCGACATAATCCGAATATACAGCAGTGCCTACTTCGCCTTCGCCGAGGTATTTGTCTGCGAGGGGTACTTTCAGAGCAGCCGTGTAAACATGGTTAGCATCCAGCGTAAGAGCGGTGCCTGCAGTCTTCTTCACGTCTACGGTCAGCACGCCGCCAGCGATATCCCATGAAGCGACGCTCAGCAGTTGTTCGCTGACAGCGGCACGCGTGCGAACCTCAGCCTTTTCGAATACGAAGCTCGGCTCTTTGACATCCTCTTTCGTAACGACCGAGGGGCTTACGTTGTAGCGTACCGAAGTAGCCGAAGCTGCGGTCGTAGAAGTCGTCGAACCTTGTGCCACGGTCTCGGCCGATGCGGTCGAGGTGACTTTCCAAGCTTCATACGACAACGATTTCAACTCGATGGTCTCGATGCCGCCGACATAAAGGTCGGGAATCAGCAGCACGCTGGTCAGACGGCCTGAAATCATGGCTTGCAGGTCTGCGACAGCGTCACTTACAGCCTGAGCAATAGCCTTGTTGATGAAACCGTCCTCTTTCGTTACGGCATCTTCAAGATATTGCTTGATTTTTACATCGTAATCGTCGATCGCCTTGGTCAGCTTGGTCTCGTTCACGAGGTTGGCCGAAGCGACGGCAGCATCGAACGAAGTCTGGAATGCATCCTTGCAGGCGTCGCCGGCAGCCTTTATAGCTGCGTCTTTTGCTGCATTGATGGCATCCTGAATAGCCTTCTCCGTCGTAAATTTGCCAAGGTTCTGCGTTACGGCCGCTACGGCGTCACCCACGTATTTGGTAGTCGCATACGAAGAAAGCGTCGTGTTCAGATAGCTTTTCGTAACATAATTGTCCGAAAGGTCTTTTTCGATAGCTTCGATGTCCTTCTGGAGTTGTTCCTGTGCCTTCTCCAAAGCCTCGATGTCCTTGGCATTGGCATCTGCATCACTCTTTAGTTCGTCGATCCGTTTACCGAGAGCTTCGTCGGCACTCTTCAGGTTATCGACAGATGTCTGCAACGAACTGAGCTGCGACTCCAAAGTCGCGATTTTACCAGTGGTCAACTCGTCGAGGCGGTTGTTGAGTTT
>NZ_AENZ01000020.1:0-7759 GCF_000183485.2 Alistipes sp. HGB5
GCCCGACGAGAATTTCGAGTAGACGCGCACGCCGCCGACCAGTCCGAGGATCGCCGCCACGGCGAAGATCAGTTTCGTAAGCGGGTCGAAATAGGATGTTACCATGTTCGTGGCCTCGCTGATGCCGGCCATGCCGTTACCCTGTGCAAAGGAGGCAAGTGCGGAGCATAGGGAGAAAATCATGAAAATTGCTCTTTTTTGCATAAAACAGGTAGTTTGGTTAAGGGTGTGAAAAAGGCCGCAGCCTGCTTTGGGGGCATTCTGCGACCGGATACATCGTATTTCCTGCTGCGGAAAAGACGTCAGCCGTATTCGTTATTCCATTTCATGTCGTAGGTCGTTTTTAATTAAGCATAGGCCCGGATGTCGAAGTTGGCGATGGCTTGCCGCTCCTCGGCCGTGGCGTCGCCCATGACGGTGCTCTCCCCGAAGTCCAGCTCTCCGAGCATCGCATGAACTTCCGCATCGCGGAGTTCTGCTCTGGCGGGGAGAGCCGGAAGCGGAGGTCGGGCGCCGGCAGGCGCTTCGGGCTCCGCAAGTTCGCCGTCTTCGCCGATCGGGGGCTGCACGACAAGCCCGTTCCACGACGCCATCGCGGACTTCTCTTCCGAAGCCGGGGCAAATATAGCATCTCCGCCTGCCGGGGCGGTGCCGATGTCCGCTCCAGTCCGCTCCAGTCCGCACCGATAGGATTTTGACACGAGAATTTCAGGAGTTTGACGGGGTGCAGTACCGGCATTCGGCGTGTGAGGGGCAGCGTTATGCCCGGTGTGTTTTTTCTTCGGGCCTTTCAGATTGTCGACGACATATGACGCGAGCCGCCCCCGGAAAAACAACTGATCCAGACATACGGCGCAGGCGGCAATAAGAATTATGCTGTTCATGGCAGAAAGAATTTAGACGATGTTATGGTAATTCTGTTCTTGATGTATGCAGTTGATCTCGTCGCGGAACATTTCGAGATGGTGCCGTAGGATATTATCTACATAAGATGTTGCGGTCAGTCGCTCGCCGCCGATTTTTTTCAGGACTTCAAGGATTTTCCGTTTCGTAGGGGCACTGACATAAAGCGAGGCGCGGAGGTCGTAATCCACCCGGACAAGAAATGTTTTTTTGTAGTCGGGCAATGTCATCGAACGTCGCCATCGTATGTCCGGTACGGGAACACGCTCCGGCTTCACATCCTGCTTTTCGGATACGACCGTTTCGGAAGGCGGAGAATCGAGATTTGAAGAATCTTCAGGTGCAGCGACAACGGATACAAGTTCAGTTGTCTGAGGTTGTTCCATCGAGGGCCATCCATCGCTATTTTCCGTTTGCACGGCAGGCATTGCACAATCGTCAGGTTGCTCCGAAAAGTGTCCGGCTTTATTATGACCTCGTCGCTTCCCGAGGTGCAGCAGCCCTAAGATTGACAAAACGATAATGCCTGTGCCAAGAGCGAGTAATGAAATGTCGAGGACACCGGACTCGGATAAAAAGCTGTAAAGCATAATTAGAAATTTTTAAGTCATTGTTAAACAAGTTTTTCAAAATTCCGCTTACGATCGAGCCGGTTTATATCGTCACGGAAAGTTTCGATGTGGTGCTGTAGAATATTATCCACATATGATGTCGCGGATAATCGTTCACCTCCGATTCTTTTAAGTATCTCCAGAATCTTACGCTTCGTCGATGCATTGACATAAAGTGTGGCTCGGATGCCGTATTCCACAGGAGTGAGAAACATTCGTTCATAATCGGACAAGGGTGGTGTTCTCCGACGGCGTGGCTCTTGTGCTGCGGGCACAGACGGGGTTTCATCCGGAATCTTTTCTGTGTCGATCTCCGGAACAGAGGGCGGTTCGGCGGGAATTGCGTCCGTAGCGGTTCCGGATGGGATCTGTTCCGGAATTACCCGTGTGACCTTTGTAGTGATAGGTAACTGCCCTGCGATCACCTGTTTTACAAGACTTTCGTCTACTTCGATTTTGGGTTTCTTGGCCATTGTTATCGGATTTTGAGGAGTGTAAGAATTTCTTCTGTGAGGATTTCGAGTTGCGCCTCACACGCAAAGGTTCGCGCCGGAGCCAGAAGTGTCGAGCGGCCGACTCCTGTATTGTCCGCAAGCAGCTCCTTGTTGAACTTCGAGCGGTAAGGAATGTGAGTTGTCATAAGCGACAACCCGAGCTTGCGGATAACGGCCTCGTATCGATCGTAAAGCGGCGTTCGTTCACGACGGTCTATCATCGTCCAGAAAAGATAGACGCTTTGTAAAGTAAGGGTCGGATCTTGGGCAAGGTTAGTGGTGAGACTCCGGGCAAAGGAGAGCGTACTTTCCATGACGACCTTGTCGGCTTTCATGGGCACAAAGACAGCGTCCAGCGACGCGAGCAGCCGAATGACACCTTCGGCATTGACCGTTCCCGGCAAGTCGTAGAGAATGATACGGGGATGGTAGCCGCTTTGCAGCAGCCGCTCGACTTCTTCGGGGGCTTCAGGCGGCATACATTTCAGCACAGGCCAGAGCTTGCGGCCCGTCGCTTTGAATTGACGTACCAGCAACAGCTTGTGGTAATCGTCATGCTCGATGAGCGACAGTTCCCGCTCACGTTGCGCCTGAACGGACCATTGGGGATAGTCGCAGTCTACGACCAGCACGTCATAGCCTAATGTGTAGTGCAGATGACTGGCGAGTAACATCGTAAATGTCGATTTCCCGATGCCCCCTTTTTGATTGCAGATCGAAATGCTTGCTTGTTTCATTGCTTGTGTGTTTAAATGGTTGTTTGGGTAACTATGCGTCTGTCAAATCATTTATATATACTACCTTATATTTGGACGAATAATTGGATGATTATTCGGTCTGCCGCCCTTTCGTTCCTTTGCGCAGATACTCGGTTAAAGATTCGGGTATCCGTCTGAACCGATACTTATTTTGCGATTCGCGCAGTTGCCCGAATAATCAATCCTGCCGCAATATACAACAGGGTAAAACGCTTCGGTTCCGATGTCCGCTCCAGTCCGCTCCAGTCCGCACCGATGGCTTTTTTTTGCCCCGAAACGGTTGTAATATTGCACCGGGAACAGACCCGGCTATGGAAACCGTAACGGAGGATTTTCAAAACTTCTCTCAAAGATTCTCCGGCGCGGATTTTTGTTGTCGCCAGACAACAGCGAGCTGTACCTTTGTATGCCGAAAAGTTTTTCGGCATACGAAAGGTGCTCGCTCTGCGAGGCTGGGTGGCGTTCCCGAGTCACGCCACTTAAACTACCAGACTGATGACAACCACGAAAAAGAGGATCGGACGCCCGACAACGACAGATCCCAGAGTCCACAGGTATAATTTCAAACTCACCACGGAAGAGAATATCCGCTTTAAGCAGATGCTTTGTAAGGCAGGATTGGAGCATAACCGCAGCCGGTTTATCGTCAAAAGAATCTTCAACGAGGAGTTCGTAGTCGTCAAACGCGACCCTTCGAAGGTGCAGTTCATCGCCCGGCTGAACGACTTTTATTTCCAATTTCAAAAGCTCGGGAACAACTATAATCAGATTGTAAAGGCTATCAACGCCCACTTTTCCAACATCGCGATCCCGCATCAGATCGCTGCTTTGGAACAGCGAACGAGAGAATTAAAGGCTCTGAGTATCGAGATTCTCAACCTCGCAAAACAGACTAAGGAATGGTTGCGAATATAAGATCTGGTTCCTCGCCCGGCGGAGCGTTGTATTACAACAAGGAGAAAGTGGATAAGGATGAAGCCGAGGTTCTTTTCTGGCAGAAGATGTTGGAACCGTTCGACAAGCACGGGCGAATGGATGTCGACGCCTGCATGGATTGCTTTTGGCCGTACCTCGAAGCCAACCGCCGGACTACGAACACGGTCTTCCACGCCTCGCTGAACCCCTCGCCGGAAGACAGACTGACCGACGATCAGCTCCGGGACATCGCGCAGGAATACATGGAACGTATGGGTTACGGCAACCAGCCTTATATTGTTTTCAAACATAAGGATATCGACCGACAGCATCTTCATGTCGTATCGTTGCGCGTCGATGAGAACGGACATAAGCTGCCGCATGATTTCGAAGCAAGACGTTCGATGGAGATATTACGCGATCTGGAACGCAAATATAATCTGCATCCGAGCGTCAAGGGAGAGGAGCAAGCCGACAAGGTGGGATTGCATAAGGTAAACTACAGGGAAGGCAATGTCAAACAGCAGATCTCATCCATCGTGAGATCGTGCCTGCGGAATTATAAATGCTCGTCCTACGGCGAGTTCCGCACCTTATTGGAACTGTTTAACGTTTCGGTCGAAGAACGTACGGGAACTATCGACGAAAGGAACTATGCCGGTATTGTCTACGGCGCCATGACTGATGACGGCTATGGCATCGGCACTCCGTTCAAATCGAGCCGTATCGGCCGGGATGTCGGCTACAAGGCTCTTCAAAAGTATTACGAGCGGTCGAAGAGTGCGCTGAAGCAGGACGGGTCGCTCGACCGGCTGCGACAGACAGTCCGGGATGCCATGAGTCCGCACAATACGCGGGACGAGTTTCGGCAGCTGCTCAAGGCGGAGAACATCGACGCTATCTTCCGCATCAATCCGGTCGGCAGAATCTATGGCGTGACTTTCATTGACCATAACGACGGCATCGTTGCCAACGGGTCGGTGCTGGGAAAAGAGTTCTCGGCGAATGTCTTCAACGAATTGTATCCGGCTCCGAAAGAGGCGCAACAGGTCGCAGAACAACACGTGGAACAGAAACATGAAGTGCAAAACCATGCCGCCAATCCTATTTCTGGCATTGTCGATACGGTATTGGATTTGGCCGACACGCGGGCTTACGAGGAACAGCAACGGCAGATGCAACAAAGGCGTAAAAAAAGACGACATCGTTCCTGATACGAAAAACGGGGTCTGATATGGATCAGATCCCGTTTCTCATTGTTCCCTGTCGGCTTTCCGTCGTGGCCTCCCCGTGCCACCGGCATCTTCTATTTCTCTGCCGGAATAAAAGTTATTGCCTGCCCGCCCCGTTCAGCCATCTCGATGCGTATGGTATCTCGTGCCGTCACCGCCCGCTTCCCGATCAGGTATGCCTCCGGATTGCGCCCCGCATCCGGAGCATCGGCATATATGGTCGCGGTATACGTCACTCCGGGTTCGAGGAAGTCGAGCTTCTGCACGAGCGTCCTTGCCTTCTCGTCCGTTCCTGCCCCGAGAAAGTATCTGTCTTTGGCCCGTCTTGCAACGACGATATAGTCGCCGATCTCTCCCTGCAATGCCTTCGACCAGTCGCAGTCTGCGTCGAAGTCGCGGAAGAACCGGAATGCGGGATGCCCTTCGTAGTTCTCGATCAGGTCTGCGGCCATCTGCAGGGGCGAGTATATGATCACCCAGTTTGCTATCTGCCGTGCCAGCGTGGTCTTTATGCAGCGTTCCGCGTTGGGCCCGTTCCACTCGATCCGTCCCTTGTCGGCCTTCGCCGTGGAATAGTCGATGTCGAAGATTCCCGGAGTGTAGTCCATCGGTCCGCTCAGCATCCTCACGAAGGGCAGCGTCGTGAGATACTCTGCCGAATTCCCTTCCGACCATGCGTTCCATTCCATGCCCCGCGCCCCTTCGCGTGTCATCATGTTGGGCCACGTGCGTCGTATCCCCGTCTCCTTTATCGGCTTGTGTACGTCGAGCATGATCCGGTATTTCGCCGCCGTTTCCACGACCCGCTGATAGTGCTGCACTCCATACTGCGAATGATGGAGGTAACCGCCTTTGAATCCCCCTGCATATCCCGTTTTGAGCGTGTGAACCCCCAGTTCGGCATACCTCCTCATCGCTGCTTCCATGACGGCTTCGTACTCAGAATATTTCCTCCCGTTTCATTGTGCATCCACAGTTGCACGCCCTTTTCACGGGCATAGGCGGCTATTCGCTCCAGATCGAAATCCGCATAGGGTTCGAGGTAGTCGAACTGCTGGTTTCCGCCCCAGTTCTCCCATCCTTTGTTCCAGCCCTCGAACAACACTCCTTGTATGCCGTTTTCCGCAGCAAAGTCGATGTGCCGGATGGCATTCCGTGTCGTTGCTCCGTGTCGCGGCCCCATCGTCCATACCTGCGTTCCGAGGTGCATTCCCCACCATACGCCGACGTACTTCTGCGGCACGATCCATGAGGTATCCTCGATCTTCGAAGGTTCGTTCAGGTTGAGCACCAGCGACGAGTTTATCAGGCCTACGGCCCTGTCTGCTATCTGTATCGTGCGCCAGGGCGTCGTGAAGCGTCCCGGAATGTACGCCTTCACGCCGTCGGGCAGGGGCGCGAGGGCGGCTTTCAGCACCCCCGCACTGTCGCGCCTCAATACCATCTCGGGCCAGTCGTACAGGGCCGCCTCGTGCACGGCTCCGAATATTCCGTCCCCAGTGCGGAATGTGAAGGGCGTGTTTGCATCCGTAATCCGTGCTACGGGCTGCTCGCGGTACTGGAGTTCATAGGTCTCGAAATTGCCGGGTATGGACCATGACATCGTATGACCCTCATCTGCGAACCGGAACTCCGTCAGTTCGTCCGTCACGGCCAGCGAATCGGGCTGCGCCAGTTCGTAGCGAAATGCTATTCCGTCGTCGAATGCGCGGAAGCGGAGCGTGAAGGCCATGCTTTTATCCGGCTTCCGCACTGCGACGGACATTTCGTTGTAATGGTTGCGGTGCCGTTTGTTCTCGCCCCAGGGGGCTGTCCACAGCCCGTCGTGGGAGGAGTGCCATACGCCTGTTATCGTCGCTCCCTGCAGCGAGGTTCCGCATGCCGCGAGCCCCATCGCCGAGGGCAGTATCAGGGGTTTGTCGTCGACCGTGACGGCATAGGTCACGCCCGCCCCTGCATCGGCTTCGACAGATACGGCGATGCGTCCGTCGGGTGAGGTTATGAAGGGCTGCTGCGGAGAGCATGCTGCAAACAATGCACAGGCGAAGGCCATGAAGGCAGCATGTGGATTCGGAATCTTCATGGGAAGGCTATTTTTCGGATTCCATCTCGAAGCGCACCTTCGCACCTTCCAGAAGTGTGGAATAGCTAAGGAACGGCCTTTCCGATACTTTTCCGTCGATAGCCATTTTACCGACATAACGGTTCTCGGAGCTGTTCTCCGGAGCGTCGATCTCGATCGTATTGCCATTTTCAAGATGAATGACGGCCTTGCGGAACAGCGGCGATCCGACTGCGTATTCGTCCGCTCCCGGACATACGGGATAAAACCCTAAAGCCGAAAATACGTACCATGCCGAGGTTTGTCCGTTGTCCTCGTCGCCACAGTAACCGTCGGGCTTGGCCGAATAGAGGCGATCCATGACCTCACGGACCCACCACTGCGCCTTACGGGGTTGCCCGGCGTAGTCGTAGAGGTAGATCATGTGCTGCGCGGGCTGGTTTCCGTGGGCGTAGTTGCCCATGTCGGCCACCTGCATTTCGGTAATTTCGTGGATGCGGAACCCGTAGTAGCTGTCGTCGTAGACGGGCGGCACGACGAAGACCGAGTCGAGCATCCGCGTGAATCCTTTGCGTTCTCCCATCAGGTCGATCAGTCCCTCGACATCGTGGAACACCGACCATGTGTAGTGCCACGCGTTTCCCTCGGTGAAGGCGTCGCCCCACTTGTAGGGGCTGAAGGGCGTCTGGAACGTCCCGTCGGCATTGCGGCCCCGCATCAGGCGCGTTTCGGGATCGAAGAGGTTTTTATAGTTCTGCGAAGCCTTTTCCAGCATCGCAGCGTT